>UQSP01000016.1 GCA_900543755.1 uncultured Eubacteriales bacterium | reverse complement strand
TACGAGATCTGCGCATGTCTCGTGGGCTCGGAGATGTGTATAAGAGACAGCTGAATACGCACTTCGTTGACAAAACTTCTTAAATCCATGCCGACAAACTGGCTGAACATATGAGAAACGCTCATGGGTGCGTAGTTAAATGCGGCAGCAATGTTTTTAAGGCTTATTTCTTTTTCGGAATTTTCATATATGTATTTAATAATATTGGAAATTTTTACGTTGCTTGCCCATGTTTTAGGTCTGATTCCGCCCCCTTTTACTATTCGGCTGAATAAAAGGTCGGAATAACCTTTTTGCTCGAATAAATCGAAATCGTACTGATTTTTCTCGATTTCTACTATGAGGTCAATAATCTCAAGCGAGCGTTGTTTGTCGGTAAAACGTGTAATGAATTCATAGTCGCGATACTGTTGCTCGAATTCATTAAGACATTCGTTTCCGATTAGAATACAAGCGACTTCGGCTTCGCCTTCGGTTGTGTAAGAATGCATTTCAAAGCTGTTTATCAAAAGTACGTCGCCGCTTTTCAGCGAGTAATGCTTGCCGTTTACGACAGCGTCGATTTTGCCGTTTACCACGGTAAAAATTTCCATGCACGCATGGAATTGCTGCAACAACCCGTTTGACATATAATGAACGGCAAAAAATCGCCCGTCGTAATCGCGGCTTTTTTCGTATTGATATTCAATACTTCTGACGCTGTTCTCTTTATCCATAACGCCTCCGTAAGCGACAAGAGATATTATGTCATAATTATACCTTAAGACCTTAAATATGTCAACTTTAAGCCTTAATTTCTTTCAAAAATAGATATTTAAGCATAAACCGCATTGTTGCGGATAAAAAACGACATAAAAAAAACCGCCTTTTATCAAAAGACGGCTTTAATTTTATCAGAAAACAAAAATATAAATCAGACCGAATACCGAAAGAGCAAGTATAACCGCCATAATCACGGTATTGACGATTGCGCGTTTGTATTCGGGCGAACGGTGATTGATTTTGGAACAAAGCACGAGCACCGTTCTTACCAGGGCCAGCACGGAAGCAACGATATAAATGCACAACCCGACAGTAAGAATTTTAAGCGATACCGACACCGAAGCCAAAGATATAAACAATCCTACGATAAGAGTAATTGCACCTATAATCATCAGAATATCGCAGATCTGTCTTAATCCGAAATCGGAAAAATATCTTGCGATAATGTTTTGTTTTTTTGTGTTTGCCATAATACGTCCCCTTTAAATAAGCGTGATACCCAAAACGTAGCTTAATGCAACAAGTATTGCCGACACCAGCCAGACGATAAACATTTTTTTGCCTTTGCTTCTTGCCACATGATAAGAGGCAATGACCGTAATACCTATCGCTATCGCAAGCGCAATCTGCGTCAGTATGCCGGTAGCGGTTGTGCTGATGTTAGCGTCGAAAACCTTGTTGATAAACTTGAGTATTGCGTTGATAAGCATTACAAGCGCAAGAAAAATGACGGCATAAAACGCAAGATTGTTTAAAAGGCTGCCGCGCGAACCGGGCGTGCGGTTGCGGCGTTTTGCTGTGTTTGAAGACTTGCTGTTGGAAGTGTTGTTGCTTGCCATAATTTATCTCCTATTATTATTCCGTTTATACAAACGACAAACAGGAAAAATTTTACCAGATTATTTTACAACATTTATAAGCGGTTGTCAATGAATTACCGCAGAAGAAATTTAAGTTTTACAATGACTTATCTCTAAATATTAACAGAGTCGAATCGCTTGGCACCGTTTTTTGCGGCAAGCGTGTCATAGACTTTTACGAAATAATCGGGAACGGGTGCTACAAAAGTCATTATTTCACCTGACGAGGGATGCGCGAAAGTAAGCCTGTAAGCGTGTAAGAGCTGACCTTTAAGCTCGAACTTCTGCTTTTTGTAACCGTATGATTTATCGCCCACCACGGGGTGTCCCAAATATTTTGCGTGCACGCGAATCTGATGAGTTCTTCCCGTGCGGATATTAAAAAGCGCAAGGCAATTGTCGTCAAAACGCGTAATGACTTTATAATCGGTAATCGCCTCCCGCCCCTCCGGCAACACCGCCATCAGCTTGCGGTTTTTGGGACTGCGCCCTATTTTAGTAATTACCGTACCCTCGTCGTCCTTGAGATTGCCCTCCAAAAGCGCCAGATATTCTTTTTTTACCGTACGGTTAGCTATCTGTTCGGATAAACTGAGATGAGCTGCGTCGTTTTTGGCAACAACCATAACTCCCGAAGTATCCTTGTCCAGACGGTGCACTATGCCGGGACGAATTTCGCCGTTAATACCGGAAAGTCTGTCCAGCTTAAACATAAGAGCGTTTACCAGCGTGTCGGTGTAATTGCCGCCCGCGGGATGAACGGTAAGGCCTTGAGGCTTGTTTATCACCGCTATATCGTCGTCTTCGTAAAGAATTTCTACGGGGATATCTTTTTTCTCTATTTTTTCTATCGGGTCGGGAATATCCAAAGTAACGGCGTCGCCCTTTTTAAGCGAATGTCCGCATTTTTTTACGATAACGCCGTCCGCACAGACAAGCCCCTTTTCCACGAGTTGTTTTATATAGGAACGCGTATAACCCGTAAGAGCGGATACGATAACGTCGAGTCTGCCCTCGGCGTCCGACTCAATCTTTTTTATCATGTTCGTTTTTTTTTAAGGTTTTATCCGTTATAGTCCCGTCGGTGTCATCGGAAACGTTTCTGTCTGTCGATTCGGAATTGAGGTTTAAGTCCTGCTTGCCGACCGTTTTTTCAATAGAGATTGATTCTTCGGCCGAAGGCAACACCTCGGGGTTAGTTGCGTTTTCCTCGGCGTTTAATGATTTATCCGTATCCGATTCGCCGTTTAACGAAGAAGCCGCTTCCTTTTCCGCGAGTTCTTCCTTTTTAGGTTCCTTATAAATAAAGATATAGTAAACGGCAAACATCGCGACGCCGATACAAAGCGCGGCGTCCGCAAAATTGAATATGGCGAAATACTGCGACCCGAATATGGTCAGCCCGAAATACTGAAACTGAATGAAATCCCTGACATAGCCGTAAACCAGTCTGTCGATAAGGTTGTTTCCTATTGCCCCGCCTATAATCAGCGCGAAAGAAATTCTGGTAACAAGCGATTTACCGCGGTTGCGGTACATAAGGTAACCGAAAAATCCCACGGCAAGAAAGGAAACGACAATAAAAAAGATTATGACTCCCTGCTCGCCTAAAATCTTATCCAGTCCGAAAGAGGACCCGAACGCCGCGGCATAGTTGTGTATATAAGTAATATGCAGAAACTTGGGTATCAGCGTTACCGAATCGTACAGGTCCATCGTTGCGTCCACTATCGCTTTGGAAATTAAATCCACGGCTACGGCGGCGACAATCACTAAAAGCTCTATTTTCGCGACTTTTACATAGTCTGCGACTGCGCGCAAAAAGCGCATGAATTTACTGTTTTTTTGCATTGTTCTTCATCTCGTATGAATTGGTAATGCCCACGCCTTCGGGCGAAAGCAGAAATATGTTGCCGGCCACCCTGTGAACGCTGCCGTTAAGGGCGTAAATCGCACCGCTTACAAAATCCAGGACGCGCTGGGAAACCTCCTCGTCGACGTTGTCAAGGTTGATGATAGCCGATTCGCGCGTCTTTAAAAAATCTATAAGCGTCTGTACGTCGTCTGCGGTACGCGGCTCGTAAACCATGAAATTCTGAAAATTTTTGCCGCCGTCCTGTCTTAACTGTTGCTGCGGCTGACTACGGTTTGAGTTTTCCGAAGAAAAAGCGGAAAAACGCGCGCCGCCCTCCGACGAATAATTGTCCGAGCGCGCAGAAAACGTATTCTGAGAAGATTCTCGCTGAAAATTCCTGAGCCTTGCGGTATAGTCCCCGTTTTCGTTATGGGTATCCTCGTAATAATCGTAATTGCTGTCTTCTTCGCCGCGGTCGGATGACCTTCGGCTGAAATAGTCGCTGAATTTGCCCATTTCATCTACCTCATTTATAAATATATTCTTTTACCGAAAATGGCGCTGCCCGGTCTTATCAGATTTGCGCCGAAACGTATTGCTTTTTCGTAATCGCCGCTCATACCCGCGGAAATAATGTCGGCGCCGTACTTATCTGCCGCGATTTTCCCTATCGAAGCAAGCTCAAGGTACATTTCATCGGCAGCATCGTGCGGCAAAACGCTCATGACTCCTCTGAGTCTTACGTTAGCTTTTGCGGCGACGTAAGCCATAAGTTCCTGCGCGTCTTCCGCGAAAACGCCGCTTTTAGACGGCTCCTTACCGATATTGATTTCTATAAGCACTTCGGAAACAAGATTGTGTTTAGCTGCCTGCCGATCGATTTCGTCCGCAAGCGACTTGCGGTCAACCGAATGAATAAGCGCGACTTTATCGATAATATATTTTACTTTGTTGGTCTGAAGCGCGCCTATAAAATGCCACTCTATGCCTTTAACTGCGTCGAATTTGTCCAAAAGTTCCTGCACGCGGTTTTCGCCGGCTGCGGTTATACCGAAAGAAGGCAACATGTTTATTTTATCCGCGGGGACGGTCTTGGTTGCGGCTACGATTTTAATGTCGCGCGTAATACCGAACTTTTCTTTTACCGCCTCGACGCGTGCCTTTAAAGTTCTGATTTCCTCTTCCACGGCTTCAGTTTCTCCTCTCGACGGTGCGGACTATATGTTCCGCAAAAGGCCCTGCTATATCGTAGCCAAGCTGTTCGATACCGAACATATAGGCGTTGCTGTTAGCCTCGGCAAAGACGTGAGTTTCGCCAGTCAGAAAGTCGACGGAGCCGTAATCCAGCCCGATGACCGACGCTATTCTTTCCGCCTCCGTTTTCAAATCGTCGGAGGCTTCGTATTTTTCTACCCTTCCGCCCATGTGAACGTTGGATTTAAAACCCGTGGTGTTGCGGCGCTTGCAGCAGGCAACGGCTTTTCCGCCCACGACGTAAACCCTTATGTCAACTCCGCGCTCGTCCGCCTCGTAACGCTGAAAGATGTGAGGAGTCCTTAAAAGCGAGGCGTGAAGCGAAATAAGTTCCGCCCGCGTCTGGGCAAGATAAACCTGTCTGCCCTGACTGCCCGTGTTCTCCTTTACTACAACGGGATACCCCAGATAATTTTCCACACGTGCGATAAATGAAGAATCGGTCCCTTCCGACACGTCGTACACAACGGGCGCGACCACAGTGCGCGGCACCTTTACTCCGCTTCCGAAAAGCTGAAGATAGGTTTTGGCCTTATCGTCGCAGATTTCTATCGCGCGCGAATTGTTGAAGACCTTTATCCCGGCTTTCTCCAGCGCACGGGCAAGCATATAATCTTTGTTCCAGAAAATGACGTAATCTATACCGCCGCCGAAATCGAAACTGCAGTTTTCATCGTAAATAAGCGTGGGACAAGGCGTAAACTCCAACGTATGTCCGCGCTTGCCAAGCTCCGCCGAAAGACGTGACGCGACGTATTCGATGCCGTTGTCGGTATAATATTTATTAACTACAAACGCGCCCCTCAAACCGATGCTCCTTATTGTCATTGTTATCTGTTTAATTATACTACACAACCGCCTCTTTTGGCAAGAAAAAAAGGACCGTATGAAAATAATCGGACACAAATGCAAAAACCGACTTTCGTAAAAGAAAATCGGTTTTTCGCAATTCAACTTACTTCGTTACGCTTTACGCGAAAAGCGTCAATCGCATAATTAAAGTAAATTAAGAAATCAGATTACATTTTCTCGCGTTTGCGATAGCTCGTGTGAAGTATTTCATGAGCTTTGTGGCTGTTGGGCTTTACGAAATAATCGTCGTAAAGCGTTTTTATTACGGGGTTTTCATGGCTCTTTCTGAGCTTGCTTTTCTTGTCGGCTTTATAAATAGCCGCCGCACGCAAAGCCTTTACATCCACTCCTGAATTTACCGCTTCTGACGAAACGATGGGCTGTCCTCCGCCGTTTACGCATCCGCCGGGGCAAGTCATAATCTCGATGAACTGGTAGTCGGATTTGCCGGCCTTGATGTCTTCCAGCATCTTTCTGGCGTTTGCAAGAGTGTGCGCTACGCCCACTTTGACTTTGGTGCCGTTCATGTCGAGGGTTGCGCTCTTTATACCCTTAGTGCCTCTGACCGCCTTAAAGTCAAGCGAAGGAGGCTCGTTGCCGGTAACAACCTCGTACACGGTACGTAGTGCCGCTTCCATAACGCCGCCCGTCGCGCCGAACAGAAGTCCTGCAGTGGAACCTATGCCCAAAGGAGCGTCGAACTGCTCGTCGGGCAGTGACTTAAAGTCGATGCCGTAATGTTTGATAAGGCGCGCAAGCTCTCTCGTAGTAAGCACCACGTCCACGTCGGGATAACCGCTTGCGTTCTGGTCTTCGCGGAAAATCTCGGTCTTTTTAGCGGTACAGGGCATGCAGGAAACCACTACGATATCCTTGGGGTCGATGCCCGTTTTTTCGGCGTAATAGGTTTTGATAACCGCGCCGAACATCTGCTGAGGAGATTTACAGGTGGACAGGTGAGGCAAAAGTTCGGGATAATTGAACTCTATGAAACGAATCCAGCCGGGGCTGCAGCTTGTAAGCATGGGAAGCGCGGCGGTCTTATCCTGCAGTCTTTCCAGGAATTCGTAGCCCTCCTCCATTATGGTAAGGTCGGCGGTCATGTCGACGTCGAAAACCTTATTAAAGCCCAGTCTTCTCAAAGCGGCAACCATTTTGCCCTCAACGTCCGTGCCGATGGGATAGCCGAATTCTTCGCCCAATGCAACGCGCACGGAAGGAGCGGTGCCCACGATAACGGTCTTGGTCTTATCGTGCAACGCGTCGACAACGAACTGGGTGTCGTCGCGCTCGGTCAGCGCGCCCACGGGGCATACGGTGATACACTGTCCGCAAGCGACGCAGTCCACGGCACCAAGAGAACGCTCGAACGCGCAGCCTATCGAAGTATTGAATCCGCGGTTGTTTGCGCCAATGACGCCCACGGACTGAACCTTGTTACACATTGCGACGCAACGGCGGCAAAGTATGCACTTTGCGTTGTCGCGCACGAGATATGCGTTATACTCCTCCACGTTTACGGGAGTCTTTATGCCGTGATAGTGGTTTTCGTCGCAACCGTATTCGTTGCTTAACTTCTGAAGTTCGCAATTGCCGCTTCTGACGCACGAAAGGCATTTCTTTTCGTGGTTGCTGAGCAGAAGTTCCAGCGTGGTTTTACGCGATTTAAGCACTTTAGGGGTGTTGGTATACACTTCCATCCCTTCCGCAACGACGGCTGAGCAGCTTGCGACAAGGCTTCTTGCGCCCTTTACTTCCACTACGCAAACGCGGCAGCTGCCCTCGTTGGTAAGGTCTTTATAATAGCAAAGAGTGGGAATATTGAAACCCGCTTTTCTCGCAGCGTCCAGTATACGCGTGCCTTCGGGTACGGTTACGGGTATGTCGTTTATCTTTAAAGTAACTTCTTTCATTGTTTTCACCTCTACTTCTTGATGGCGTTTTTACGGCAAGCCGCAATACAAGCGCCGCACTTGATGCACTTTTTGGGGTCTATGACGTGGACCTGTCTTATCTCGCCCGAAATGGCGCCCACGGGACAGCCGCGCTTACACAGGCCGCATCCGACGCACAGCGCGGGATCGATTTCGTAGGACACAAGCGCTTTACATACGCCTGCGGGGCATTTCTTGTCGCGGACGTGCGCGATGTACTCGTCCTTAAAATACCTTAAAGTGGAAAGCACGGGGTTGGGCGCGGTTTGGCCGAGGCCGCAAAGCGAATTTTCCTTGATGTAATGGCAAAGCGCTTCCATTTCGTCAAGGTCTTCCATAGTGGCTTCGCCTTTGGTGACCTTGTCAAGCATTTCGTAAAGACGCTTGTTGCCCACGCGGCAGGGCGTGCATTTTCCGCAGGACTCGTCGACGGTGAACTCGAGGAAGAACTTGGCGATGTCTACCATGCAGTTGTCCTCGTCCATGACGATAAGTCCGCCGCTGCCCATCATGGAGCCGATGGCGATAAGGTTATCGTAATCAATGGGGGTATCGATAAGCGAAGCGGGTATGCATCCGCCCGAAGGTCCGCCCGTCTGAGCTGCCTTGAACTTTTTACCGTTGGGGATTCCGCCGCCGATTTCCTCGATTATGGTGCGAAGCGTCGTACCCATGGGGATTTCCACAAGGCCGGTGTTATGTATTTTTCCGCCCAGAGCAAAGACTTTGGTACCTTTGCTTTTTTCCGTACCCATGGACGCGAACCAATCGGCGCCTTTAAGTATGATGGACGTGATGTTTGCGTAAGTTTCGACGTTGTTGATAAGCGTGGGCTTACCGAACAAACCTTTTACCGCGGGGAACGGCGGACGCTGACGGGGCTCGCCGCGTTTGCCCTCCGTGGAGTTGAGAAGCGCGGTTTCCTCGCCGCACACGAACGCGCCCGCACCCAGACGAAGCTCGATGTTGAACTTGTGTCCGAGGCCCATTGCGTTGTCGCCCAGTATGCCGTACTCGAGTGCCTGAGCTATTGCAATCTGCAGACGGCTTACCGCGATGGGGTATTCCGCACGAACGTATATGTAGCCCTGATCAGCGCCGATGGCATAGCCGGCAATCATCATCGCCTCGATTACGGAATGGGGGTCGCCCTCCAAAACCGAGCGGTCCATGAATGCGCCCGGGTCGCCCTCGTCGGCGTTACAAACGACGAATTTCTTGTCCGCAACGGAATTACGCGCAAACTGCCATTTGTTGCCGGTCGGGAATCCTCCGCCGCCGCGGCCCCTGAGTCCGCTTGCCTTGATGACGTCGATGACTTCCTGCGGGGTCATTTCGGTAACCGCTTTCTGGTACGCAAGATAGCCGTCGTAAGCAAGGTATTCGTCAATGTTTTCGGGGTTTATGACGCCGCAGTTGCGAAGCACCAGACGGTGCTGGCTTTTATAAAACGCCGTTTCGTTAAAGGGCTTTACGGAGCCGTCCTCGTCTTTTTCCTTACTGAGCAGTCTTTCGACGGGACGACCTTTGAGAATATGCTCGACTACGATTTCCTCGACGTCTGCGGGCTTTACGTGCTGATAAAAAGTACCGTCGGGATAAACGACCACGATAGGTCCGCGCGCGCAAAGTCCGAAGCAACCCGTCATGATGAGTTTTACTTCGCCGTCAAGCTTGTTGTCCTTAAGTATTCTTTCAAATTCGGTAAAAATCTTCTTGCTGTTTCCGGACGTACAACCTGTACCGCCGCAAACAAGTATATGAGCTCTTTCCAGCATTTAGTTCTCCTTTACAGCATAGCTGTAAGTATATTCGGTAATGGGTTTGCCGTTGACGATGTGCGACGCGATTATCTGACGCGCGCGCTCGGCGTCGACGTGGACGTAGGTCACCTTTTCCTGACCGGGCGCAAATACCTCCACAATCGGCTCGTACTTGCAGATACCGATACACCCTGTCTGCGAGAGTATGACGTTGTTGAGATGACGGGACTCTATTTCCTCGGTAAGCGCCTTAAGCGTATTTCTTGCGCCCGCCGCTATTCCGCAGGTAGCCATTCCCACGACCACGCGGTAATCGTTTTCGCCGGCAATGCCGCGATTGTTGATTTTATCTTTCATTCTGTCGCGGATGGCCTGCAGTTCCTCCAAAGTTTTCATATGGGTTGTCCTCCATTAATATTTTCTATGTTTTCATCGATCATATCTTCGATATAGTTAAGAACTTCCGGCTCGTTAAGCGGAACGCCGTCCATGATTTCCTTAAGCCTGAGGGTGGAAAATTCATACTTCTTGTTGTCCACCGCATATTCAAGCACAAAATCGACATCGGGAAATCCGCCTATCAGCGTCGCCATAGTGGACCCGAGTTTTCCCAAAGGAACGCGGTCGATATGGCTTAATCCGAAAACCGCTTTGGTAACGGTGCCCTTGCCTATCTCGCTTTCTATTGAAAAACTGCCGCCCGTAAATTCCGCCGCCTGCTTAAAGAGCGGTATGCCCAGCCCCACTTTTCTTGTCGTCCTGGTGGTGGCAAAAGGGTCCGTCACGCGCTTAAGAAGTTCCTTATCCATACCGCAGCCGTCGTCCGAAACGGAAATCGTAAGCGTATCCGCCTTTGTGTCGGCTGTTACGGACACGGTTACGTTTTTTGCTTTGGCGCGGGTGGAATTATTGGCTATGTCGAGGATATGAAGCGCAAGTTCAGTCATTATACCTTGCCAGAATTCTGTCCACGTCGTCTACGGTAAGATTACCGAAAACTTCGCCGCCAACGGTAAGCACCGGCGCAAGTCCGCAGCAGCCTATGCAACGCGTTGCGTCCAGCGTGAATTTGCGGTCGGCCGTGGTTTCGCCGGGAGCAATGCCCAGTTTTTCCTTGAACTTGTCCAGAATAGCGCCCGAACCTTTGACATAACAAGCCGTACCAAGGCATATGCCGATGGTGTATTTTCCCTTGGGGTTAAGGTTAAACTGCGAATAGAAGGTCGCAATACCGTAAACCTCTTCAAGCGAAACGCCGAAAGTCGAAGCGATTTTCGACTGAACTTCTATCGGAAGATATCCGTAGATGTCCTGCGCGCTCTGCATCGCCTTCATTACGGGTCCGGGAACGGACTTAAGCTCTTCAAGCACCTGACAGAACTGCTCATACTGCTGAGGCGTGCCGATGATTTCTTTACTCATGTTGTTCTCCTTGTACAAAAATTTATCTTCGCCCGAGTTTTTTCAGGACGCTTTGCGGCGTCAGCGAATCAAGCTCGAGAAAATTTACGCTTCTTTGGTTGATGTTTTCAAGATAGTGCGCGTCCGAATTGCGCATCACGGTATAACCGCGATTAATCCATTTGTTTACAAACTCGTCGCCGGCAAAGCTGCTTATTTCCACCGCAGTAAAACCCATGTCTTCGTCGATGTCGCCCAGCATCTGCAATATCCCGTGGGACGGTCGGTCGATATGCGCGGGGAACGCAACTCCGCCGTACTTACGTGCAAGCTCCACCGTTTCGTAAACGCCGATGTCGGTAGCCGTGACAAGCAGATTTTTCTCCTCCCCGACTACGCGGTCGTCGTGCGACATTATCAGCTGACTTCCGTAAATATCGGGCTTATTGGGTACAAGCAACCGTCTTGAGCCTACTTCCTTTCCGCATTCTTCCGCGGCGGCTAAGGACGGAAACAGCAATACGACGTGAACTTCTTCCGCCGTTTCCAGCTCCATACCCGACAAAACGGTTATACCCGCCTCTCTTCCCGCTTTTTCGACGGCTGCGCAATTCAAAGCGGAATTGTGGTCGGTCACGGCAATTACGTCCAATCCGCAAAGCGCGGCAAGCCCGACAATGTTGCAGGGCGTCATATCGTCGTCGCCGCAGGGCGATAAAGCCGTATGGATGTGCAAATCGTAGTAAACTTTCAACTTCCCAGCCTTACGCAGGCGGAGAAAACGTCCAGCCTCGTGGTCAGAAGAGATATTTCCTCCGCGCGGCATTTGTCGCACAGCACGGGGTCGGGAACCACCCCTTCGCAAAGCACTATCGCGCCTATTTCGGCAAGGGCGGCGACACCCGCGACGTTGACGTTGTTCATGACCGTCAGCCACACGCAACCCGACGGAGCCTTACTCATGACGCGGCTTAAAAAATCGCCTGCATACGCGCCTTCAACGGGCTTATCGAATAAGACGACCGCCTCGGCGTCGAGCTTAAGTTTTACTTCGTTTATCGTCAAGATACGCCTCCGTATATCTGCACTTTGCTTTGGTGCCGCGCACTACGTCTTCGGCAAACGCCATACAGCTGGGCGCCCCGCAACTGCCGCAGTTAATGCCGGGAAGACGAGAGTATATGTCTTTGACTTTAAGCGTTTTGCGCATGGCGACAAGCATATCGTCGTCCAATTTAAAAACGTTGTTGCACCTGTATGCTTCTTTACGCTTGTAAGCGGAAGAATCGGTGACCGAAACGGGCTTTTCCTGCATGGAATTTCTCAGCTTTCTCAGCCGCGTGCGCGCAAGAAACGGACTTTCGATATTCATGGTGCCGCCCACGCAACCCAACGTGCAAGCGTAAAGCTCGATAAAATCCAGCCCGCTTAATCTGTCATGCTCCATATCGTTAAGCACGGCGACGACGTTTTCCATGCCGTCGGCGGACAGATAATTGTCCGTCTTAAGCCCGTGCGCCTCACCCGACGACGCGCCCCAGCTGACACCCAAAGAGCCGGCAAGCGACAAATTTTCAAGGTCAGCGGGAGTAAGCTTATTAAGCTCCGACAAAAGCGGAAAATAGATTTCCTTTGCGGACAGCACGCCGTCTATTTTGGCGTTGACGCTGTTTTTAAGTCCCATTACGCAGGCGGCGCATTGGGTTATCACAAACACGCCGATTTCCGAGTCGCTGAGTCCCGTTTCCATCTGCGCCTTTGCGCGCGCCATGTTTGCGGTGACCTCTTCGGGCTGCTGAATGGGCGAAAGGTTGTCCATCAAATGTTCGAACCGCATGAGTATGAGATTGACCACCGCGGGACAAGCGGAACTTATGACGGGTTTACGCGACTTGTGCTGGGATTTTATGTACTCCGCAGTCGCCGCCGAAACGTATTCGGCGCCGATTGCCACCTCCACCACGTCGTCGAATCCCAATCTTTTAAGCGCGGTGAGGACGTAGTTGGTGTCGTAAATGTTGTTGAATTGCCCGTAAAGCGACGGGCTGGGCACCGCGACCGTATATTTAAACGACTTAAGCGAATCCAGCGAATCGTAAAATTCTTTCTTGGCATGAGTGGGACAAACCCTTACGCATTCCCCGCAACCGATGCAACGCTCGTACATAATGGTGGCTTTGCCGCCGCGCACGCGAATAGCTTCGGTCGGGCATCTTTTCATGCAATTGACGCAACCGTTGCATTTCGCACTGTCGAGGTATACGGGTTTAAAGTCAAGACTCATCTCATTCTCCGGTTAAAATTTACATAACGAAGCGGAATAAGTAACCGCCTTAAATAATAAAAATCAAAATTAAGTAAAATCTGAATTCCGAATAAAACGTCGGGAGCGGTACTAAAGGTTGAATTTAAGCGTTACCACGGTACCTTTACCGACTTCGCTTTCTATGGACATCGAATCGGAATATTTTTTCATGTTGGGAAGCCCCATGCCCGCGCCGAAGCCCAACTCCCTTATTTCGTCGGTGGCGGTGGAAAACCCTTCCTGCATCGCCTGATCGATATCGGCAATGCCCTTGCCGGTATCGGAAAGCGTAACCACAATACTGTCCTCGCAAATACTGACGTCCGCCACGCCTCCGTCGGCATGAATGACCATATTGATTTCGCCCTCGTACATGGCGATGGAAACTTTTCGTATGACTTCGCCCGAAATTCCTATGCTTTTAAGCGTACGCCTGACGTCCTCGCTTGCGTGGCCGCAAGATACGAAGTCCTCCCCGTCCACGTCGTAGTGAAGATGTAATATTTCGCTCATATCGGCTTACCTGCGTCCAAACCTGCTTTATAAAGCTTTCCGCAAGCCGGATACATGCGTTCCTGAGTGGTGAGAAGAATTATGTTTTTGGATTGCGCCAGCTCAATAATCGCGGCGTCGGGACGCTTTCCCCTGACGAAAGCCACGCAACACATATCCATCATTTCCGCCGTGCGTACCACCTGGGGATTTACCAGCCCGGTAAGCAGCATACCCTGATCTTTGACGTATGCAAGAACGTCGCTCATCATATCGGAACCGCATGCGGAATGAATACTGACGCTGTCGGCAAGTTCCTCGCAGCAGAGAATTTCCGCGTCGAGAATTTCGGCAATTTGTCTGACGGTCATATTTTCCTCTCCTTATCTGTTACATACGGTCTTATTCTATCACGTTTATGCTTTTTTTTCAACTGTTTACGGGCGAATTTGACAAACTTTTGGCGAAAAAAGGCATACCATTTTTTTACTTGAGGTTTATTTCAGCGCCACGGACAACAGATAACGCTTGTAAATTATTTCGCAAAGA
The DNA here is from genome assembly GCA_900543755.1 of uncultured Eubacteriales bacterium. Lineage (GTDB taxonomy): Bacteria > Bacillota > Clostridia > Christensenellales > Pumilibacteraceae > UBA10677. The sequence goes on along the minus strand of UQSP01000016.1, from coordinate 19,492 downwards.
GCGTATCTTATGCGCGAGGCAAGTCCGTTGTTTTCGCCCAGCATAGCCGTATCCAGCGACTCGGCAGCCGAATCGAGGTAATCGCACAATGCGTTTACGGCAGAAGAACTTGTTTCGTTATATATAGCCTGCTGGCGTTCGCGTTCGGAAATTATTGAGCTTCTTACTGAAGTTATGGCGTGCAGCATGGCGCTTTCGGTAGTCTGTCCCCTGTCGAAGTCGTTGAGCACGGAAACTATATCGTCGTATACTTTGCCGTGAAAGGAAAAACCTTCTTTTACCTGTTTGCTTGTTTTTTCGTCCTTGACTGCGTCTATCTTCACTTCGGGCAACGCGACTGTATAAACCGTGGCGGCAAGCGTCTGTTTGTCCGCCACCGTTTTAGCGTCCGAAGACGAGTCGTAAACGAAAGCCGTCACTCTGAACGTTCCGTCGTTTATTATATAACCCGCTCCGCCCGTTTCTTTAAGACTTTGCGCGTTTAATTCCGCTTCCACTATTTCGGTGGGAGAATAAAAGGAAACGTAATACCATTTTTCAGCCTTGAGCCTTATTATGTCGCGCGACGGAAAAGACGCGATTGCGGTTATAATAAACACCGTCGCACACACCACGCATAAACCTATAAGCATCGCTTTGATTTTTGCCGAGGCGGTTTTTTGCCGCTTTTTAGGACGTTTTTTGTTTTTCCTGGATATAATATGCGGCTTGTCGCCGTAATATTGTTGCATTTTACGCTCCGATTTAGTAAAATCATACCGTAAAACCGCGCTGAATAACGCGGAGGTACAGTTTTATATATTCTTTGACGGAGTGAAATATGCAGTATCATATCCAGACGACTCCCGTTTGGGACGCCTTTCGCAAAAAAGACGGTTGCCCGATTTGTCTTCTTTACGAGAGAATAGAAAACCGCCTTGTCAAACAATACCTGGGCGAAGCCGTGATGGAACCCGATTACAGAATCAAGGTCAACAAACGCGGTTTTTGCACGCGCCATCTTTTGAAACTATATGACGGGGGCAATAAGCTGGGACTTGCGCTTCAGCTTAACACGCGCACCGAAAACGTCATAGAGAACATTCCCTCGGTTTCAAACGCCAAGCAAGCCAAAAAACTGGCGGAAAAGCTGACCGAAACACTGGACACCTGCGTGATATGCGACGAAGCGGAGGAAATCATGACCAGGTACTGTTACACCGTGGCGCAGATGTTCGATGCGGAAAACGAATTCCCCAAAGTTTTTGCCGAAAGCACGGGTTTTTGCATGCCGCATTTCGCAAGCCTTTTGAAATATGTTTCTTATGCGGGAAAATCGGCGCAAAAATACGCCGCCGCATTAACCGCGAAACAGCTTGAAACTTTGAAAAAGACAAATTCCGATCTCGAAAGATTTACAAAACGCTTCGATTACAACAGTTCGGATAAATTTTCGGGCACAACCGACGACGCAATCAAAAATTCCGTCAACAAGCTTAAAGGATTTATCATAAAAGAATAAAACAAAAAACGGCGGTATTATCCGTCGTTTTTTGTTGCACGAAAACAGTATTTGTTTTTATAATTTTCTTGATTGCCGCATTACATTTTCACAGCGGACGATTTAACAAGGTCGGTAATGCTTATGGTGCCCACGGAGCTTTGAGGAGAAACAAAAACCGGTTTTTTACCCTTAAGAATACAATCGATGAAGTACTCGATTTCGTCCTTATAAGGATTGTCGCCTTTGACAGAAGTGCCCAGCTCGTCGGAAAGAGAAAAACCGCTTAAATCCACTTCCGCATTGTTTTTGTAAAGCTTGTTGTCCTTGAAATCTATAAAGGCGTTTTCGAAAACTGCCAGAAATTCGGCACGGAAATTTATGTTGACTTTATACCAGGACGCCTCGCAGCTTACGAGAGTTTCGCCGTAACGCATATCCGCCACGGAATAAGAACTGTTGTCTTTCAGCGGATGCCAGAAAGCGCTTACTTCGTCGGGTTTTCCGAAAACGTGACCGACGAAATCAAGGTCGTGTATGGACAAATCGGTCACGACTCCGCCGCTGAGACTCTCGTTTAAAAACCAGTTTTGCCAGCTGGTGAGGGGCACGGAAGAATTGCGATGCATCTCGAGTCTTAAAAGCTTGCCGTTTTCCCCGCTTCTTATCGCCTGTCTTAAGTACGCATAGGGCTTCATAAACCTGACAACGTGTGCGATCATGAAGTTTTTATCGGTTTTTTTCACAGCTTCAAGCAGATTCTGCGCGTCCTTCTCGTCAAGCGTCATGGGTTTTTCACAAAGAACGTGAAGTCCTTTTTCCAGGCACTTTTTCGCCATTTCCGCATGAAGATAAGTGGGCGTACAGATATCCACCATGTCAAGACGCTCGTTTTCAATCATTTCGTTTAAATCGGAATAAATTTTAACGGCGCCGCCCGTCTTTTCTTTTGCCATATCGGTACGAACGTCGCAAACCGCAACTACGTCCGAAGTTTCAAGCTTTTTATGACAGCAGTAATGATTGTAACCCATTCCGCCTATTCCCACAAGGCCTACCCTTACTTTATCCATTGATAAGCTCCTCCAAAAACTTTTTTGCGTAAAGAATGTCCTGTACCTGTTTTTCTCCGCTTATTTCGCGCTCGATGGTCAGTGAACCGTCATAACCGAGTTTTTTCAGCTTTTCGATAAGTAACGGAAAATTTACTCTGCCGTCGCCTATACGCTTTTCCTGTCCGAGGTAAAGCGGATCGGTGGGATACTCGCCGTCCTTTGCGTGTACGCCCATTACGTATTTACCGAAAACGTCCAGCGCGTCGCAAGGGTTTGCTTTACCGTAAAGCAAAAGGTTTGCGGGGTCAAGGTTGATTCCGAGGTTGCCCGTGTTGACGGTAAGAATAGTCCTCAAAAGCGTTATGGGTGTTTCCTGTCCCGTTTCGAACATAAGATATTGTCCGTTGTTTTTGCAATATTCGGCTATTTCGCGGATTGCCTCCACTACGCACGAATACTCGTCCGTGTTGGGGTTTTCGGGCAGAAAGCCCATGTGAGTAGCTACGTGCGAAACGTTTATTTTCTTGGCAAAATCCGATCCGCTTTTAAGATTTTCTATTCTCTTTTTGCGCGTTCTTAAAGGCACAAGCCCAAGCGTGTGATAGCCGTCTATGAAATTCCAGACAGCTTCGCCTTCCCAGCCGCACCACAGCGCGCTTATCTCTATTCCGTATTCACGGGATGCGGCAACTACCGACGCCGCGTTTTCATCCGTAAATTTGGTCATATCCCAACAGGCAAGCTGGCAGGATTCAAGACCGTATTGCTTGACTTTCTCAATTTGCCGGGGAGTTGTTTCGTCCAGATGGACCATTGTCCCTATTTTCATTTTTACTTACCTCCATTTTTACGGAATTTTGTTGACTTTCCTCATCCGTAAGTATATAATAACACCGTAAATTGTCTTTTTCAATGCTATTATTGTGATTTTTTTTGCAAATGTTGTCATAAGGTGAATAAAATGAAACTTTTGGGAAGATACGAAGCTGAACGCGACGTGGTGCATACCGTCAACTGCGTTTACCGTGACATAGGTTATATAAGTCCGCACTTTCACCAAAGCATAGAGATTTCTTATATGCTTAACGGTAAAACGAACTTTCACATAGGTTCGCATTGCTTTGCCATGGAAAAGGGCGACATAACCTTTGTGCCCGAATATTACGTCCATTATGCTCAAGGGGCTGCCGCTCCGCGCGAAAAGACGAAAGCCGCGGTGCTGATTGTCCCCAAAAAATACTACGAGGAATTTACGGCGGCAACGGGAAACGCCACTTACTTTTTTCTTGACGACAAGCGGATAAACGAAAGAATCGGCAAACTCATTACCGAGCTTGCCGACGGCATAGATAATATGAGCGAACTGCTGATAAAAGCATACACCAACATGATTTTCGGGCTTATTGCGCGCGACTACCGCCCCGTTAAGCTTGAGAAAACCAACAACGACCTGATGCTTCAGATTATACGCTATATTGACGAGCATTACAAAGACGACCTTACGCTGGACGTTCTGGCAAACGAATTCGGGTACAGCAAATACTATTTTTCGCGGCTTTTTAACCGTAATTTCAGTTGCAATTTAAGCTCTTACGTCAACTCCGTGAGGGCTCGCGCCGTAAGCGAAAACACAGACGGCAGCAAGAAAACCGAAATTATCATTAAATCGGGATTCAATACCTTAAGCAGTTACTATCGGTCTAAAAGGTAATCACGCGACGCAAACCGCTATTCCCCATTTGCCGTAATCAAAGCTCTCGCCCGCCTCGAAACGCTTTATAAAATATAGTCGGAATAATCGGCAAGAGAGGAAAACTTGGGCATCTTGCTTGCAAAAAGCCCCCTCGCCGTTAAGCTTTGCACTCGGAACGGATTAGGCAGGCCTGAAATTTTGCACGCATACCACATTACGCGCAGAATGTCAATAGGTTCGCAAAAAATTTTCAGACAAAATTTTAGTTAAAGGTATTGAAAAACATTGCGTTAAGGTATATAATGGAAGTGTAAATCAATCCTGCGGTGTGCGTCGCTTGCTTAAATTATAACCACAGAACAATTAAGGGATTGCTTGTACACGTAAAATATGTCATGCCATATCTCCTTTCACGGACATCGGTGGAAGACAGAAAGTACGGTCGGCAGACCCACCTCGCCGAGTGCGGGTTTATATTTCGCAAGAAAGACGGCTCATGCGGGAAAATTTTTAAAACAAAACCCGTTGCGGATAATTTTCCGCGACGGGTTTATCCTTCTTGTTTTTCTATTAAGCGCAAGAGGTCAAAAGCAAAAAAAATCGCGCACTAAGACTAAAGCATCAGGACTTTTTATAATATTGCCGTTAAAGTATTACTGATAAATAAACCGTTACTTAGTCAGCACAGACTTTATGCGGCGCATGGCTTCCAACGTGTTTTCATAATTATTAAAAGCGGTAAGGCGAAAAAAGCCTTCGCCGTTTTTACCGAATCCGACTCCGGGAGTACCCACAACGTTAGCCTCTTTAAGGAGTTTATCGAAGAACGCCCAGGAGTCGCCGCCGGGGCACTTAAGCCAGATATAGGGAGAATTGATTCCGCCCGTGTGCATGATATTAAGCTCATTAAGCGTATCGGAAATGAGCTTGGCGTTTTTCATGTAGACGCTTACGTTTTCGCCGATCTGTTTTTGTCCTTCTTCGGAAAAGACTGCCTCCGCCATACGCTGCACAATGTAGGGTACTCCGTTGTATTTAGTGGACTGACGGCGCAGCCACATGGAGTTTAACGCGCCCAATTTTTCGGGAATGACAGTATATCCGCAACGGGTGCCCGTAAAGCCTGCGGTTTTACTTAAGGAGCAGAATTCTATCGCCACTTCCGTTGCTCCTTCCACTTCGTAAACGGAGCGCGGAAGATTTTTGTCCGTTACGTAAAACTCGTATGCGCTGTCAAACAGAATCACGGCGTTTTTGGCTTTTGCGTAGTCCACCCATGCCTTAAGTCCCGTTTTGTCGTAAACAGCGCCCGTGGGATTGTTGGGCGAACACATATATATTATGTCGCAGTCAATTTTGTAATCGGGCATGGGCAAGAATCCGTTTTCCTCGTTTGCGTCGGCGTAAATGATTTTACGTCCGTCCATGAGGTTGGTATCCACGTAAACGGGATAAACGGGATCGGGCACAAGCACAACGTTGTCTTCGGAAAACAGGTCTACTATATTGCCTATATCGCTTTTGGCTCCGTCGGAAATGAATATTTCGTTCATGCCGAGATTTACGCCGCGGCGGGCATAGTAATCGCATACGGACTTACGCAAAAAGTCATAGCCTTCGTAAGGTCCGTAGCCGCGGAAAGATTCGGGCTTGCCCATTTCCTCCACCGCTTTGACGCCCGCTTCCACCACCGCTTTGCAAAGCGGAATGGTCACGTCGCCGATGCCGAGTTTTATAAGTTTTTTATCGGGATTTTCCTTAAGATATGCCGCGGTCTTTTCCGCAACAGTCGCAAAAAGATAACTGTCTTTAATCAGCTCGAAATTCTTATTAAGCTTCACTATCCGTTCTCCTTATTTTCCGAGAATTACGATTTCCGAAATTTTTATCGTATCCTCTTCATCGTCGTACTTAGAGGATATGACTATCTTTACTTCGTCCGCTTTTATCGGCGCAAAAACCGCTTTTGCGGAGCCGCCCGCGCGCATGAACCTCTTTTCGCGGTTTACGTCGGCGGGGTCCGCGGAAATATTTTTTATCACGCTTTTTTCGCTGTTAAGACTAAGCGTTACGGCATTTATTCGGGAAAAAGCGCATCCGTAACTAATACTGTTGTACGCCATGACCGCGCGTATTTCCTTGGGCTTATCGAAAGTAAAGGTAATTTCCGCACTGCCCTTGAACACCGCTTCTTCTTCCGCCGAGAAAGGATGGACGGCGATAAATCCGTCGTTAAGATATTTTTGCGTGTCGCCTATTGCCGAAGACGTTATTTTTGCCGAACGCGCCAGATTTTCGCAGTTGCCGTTTACTTCGGCAAGCGGCTGCAAAGAGGCCGTGGGCCCGAAGCCGCGCAGAATATCGAATCCGAGTTTTTGGTTGTAAACAAAACCCACTCTGTCCACGGCAAGGACTCTTCCTTTGAACTTTCCGTCCTTGTCGCATGGTTCGACGGGGTCACGGTGCGCATGATATACCGCCCACGTTTCTTTGTCGGTATAGGCAAAATTATGATGCCCCGTCCCCGCCATGTAATCGTTGACGGAGTTTATCCCTATTACGGGGTTGCCCTCCTCGTAGGGAATTTTGACAAACGGTCCCAAAGGCGAATCGGATACCGCCTGCATTATCGCATAGCGCCTTGAGCCGTATCCGAACGGCGAATAAGTGAGATAATATTTGCCGTCGTGAAAGGTCATGAAAGGACCTTCGTTGACGTTGCCCTCGTCTATTTTTTCGGCTCCCTTGTCAAAATAACTTACGTCGCCCGCTTTCCCCGCGCCTGTAAGCACGGACGGATGCGTAAGTTTTGTAACGGTGGAATAATCGGGCGTAATAAAATCCTTCATTTTCATTCCGTAAACGCAGATGCAGTTATGGAATTTATCGACGTGTTTTGCAAAATAAACGTAAAGCGTGCCGTCGGGCGCGATAAAAGGACTTATGTCGATCGCGGACCAGTAATGGCTTAGTCCCAGCTTTTTCTCAAAATTGAACGGAGGATTTTTACCGCTTATTTCGTCGCCGTCGAGATTAACGCCCTCCGCCATCGTAAAAGGTCCGACGGGCGAATCCGACACTGCTATCCCCAGATAAAGGCACGCCCACATGTCCTCCGTTTCCGAAGTGTATTCTGTATCAGCGTCGCCTTTTTTAGCGCCCGCGCTGAAGTACATGTAATACTTGCCGCTTTCAGGATCGCGTATCACTTCGGGCGCCCAGAAAAATTTTTCCGCCCAGTCCGAAGCTTTGACCTTAAGCGCGTGTCCGTTTGCCGCACCTGCCTTTTCCCATTCGCCCAAATCGCGCGAACGGTAGCACGGGAACGCCGTATACGCGCAATCCCCGTCTTTTGAATCGCAGTGACCCGTGGAATACATATAGAACCATCCGCCGTTTATCGGGTCGTCTTTCTCGGATACGTACAGACACCCCGGGTCCGCGCATGAAATCGAAAAATCGTTTTTATAAAAAAGCGTTTTGTCGATTTCGCCCGTTCCGTCCGAAAATTTCAGTTCCTTCATTTTTTCTCTTCCTCTTCCCGTATCAGAATATTTTTGCCGCTTCTTCTGCGGTTTTCAAGCGAAGCCGCAACGAATTCGCGGAAAAGCGGATGCGGATTTGCGGGACGCGATTTGAATTCGGGGTGATACTGTACGCCCAAGTGGAACAGATTATCCGGCACTTCCACAGATTCAACCAGCGCGTCGTCGGGCGACGTTCCGCCCAAAACAAGTCCTAAACCCGTAAACATATCGCGGTAATCGTTGTTGAATTCGTAACGGTGGCGATGGCGCTCCATGACCGAGGCCGCGCCTTTGTAAGCTTTGCTTAACAGCGTGCCTTCTTTTATCTTACACTCGTAAGCGCCGAGTCGCATTGACCCGCCCGTATTCTCAAGCCCGGCCTGTCCCTCCATTATGTCGATTACCTTATTGCGTGATAATGGGTCGAATTCCCTGCTGTGGGCGTCTTTAAGCCCCGCGACGTTGCGCGCAAACTCAATGACCGCAATCTGCATCCCCAGGCAAATGCCGAAGTAAGGAAGGTCGTTTTCCCGACAATAGCGCGCCGCTTCTATCATTCCCTCCACGCCGCGGTCGCCGAAGCCGCCCGGCACGATTATTCCGTCGCAGTCCTTAAGCTCCTCGACAGCAGTGTCGGCAGTTATTTTTTCGGAGTCAATCCACCTTAAGTCTATTTTTGCCCCGTTATAAATTCCTGCATGTGTAAGCGCCTCCACAATAGAAAGGTAGGTATCGAACATTTTTATGTATTTACCGACAAGTCCTATCGTGACGGTTTTATCTCTTCGGCGTGCTTTATCCAGCATCTCGTTCCAGAATTTTAAGTCGGGCGGATTGTCGTTAAGTCCCAACTCGCGCGAAACTATTGCGGTAAAATTGCTTTTTTCCAGCATAATAGGCGCTTCGTAAAGAATATCGACGTTGCTGTCCTCTATGACGCAATCGGGCTCCACATTGCAGAAAAGGGCGACTTTGTTGCGCGTTTCCTCGCTTACCGCGCCGTCTGTACGCAAAACTATGATGTCGGGAGATACGCCAAGCCCCCTCAGCTCCTTTACGGAATGTTGGGTGGGTTTGGTTTTCATCTCGCCGTCGGTCACCACGGGCGCAAGAGTGACGTGCACGAAAAGACAGTTTTCCCTGCCCGCTTCGCCTGCAACCTGCCGAATAGCCTCGATAAACGGCTGACTTTCGATATCGCCGGTAGTGCCGCCTATTTCGGTAATTACCACGTCCGCGCCTATTTTTTTGCCCACGGAATATATAAACTTTTTAATCTCGCCCGTAATATGCGGTATGACCTGTACCGTTTCGCCGTTGTACATTCCGGCACGTTCGGCGTTTAAAACGTTCCAATACACTTTTCCCGTGGTAAGATTGGAATATTTGTTGAGATTGACGTCGATAAAACGCTCGTAATGCCCAAGGTCAAGGTCGGTTTCCGCGCCGTCCTCGGTGACGAAAACCTCGCCGTGCTGATACGGACTCATGGTGCCGGGGTCTATGTTGATGTACGGGTCAAGCTTTTGCGCTATCACCTTTAATCCCTTAGCCTTAAGCATCATACCCAGCGACGCGGCGGTTATGCCTTTACCCAGTCCCGAAACTACTCCGCCCGTAACGAATATATATTTTGTCATATTTTCACGCTCCCCGTAAACACTTCCGTAGCGGGACCCGTCATATATACTGTTTTATCGTAATTGATGACAAGCTGTCCGCCCCTTAATTCTATAGTGATATCCTTTCCTTTTTCCGCAATTCCGTTAAGCACCATGGCAACCGCCGCGGCGCACGCGCCCGTGCCGCAGGCAAGAGTTTCGCCGCTTCCGCGCTCCCATACGCGCATCACGGCTTTATCGGACGAAATTACTTCGACAAACTCGGTATTGATGCGGTCGGGGAAAAGTTCATGGTTTTCTATTGCTTTGCCGGGAGTTTCAATATCCATGTCATTGACTCCCTCCGTAAAAATAACGCAGTGCGGATTGCCCATGGATACTAAAGTTATAACCCTTTCCTGGTCAAGGATTATCTTTTTGCCCACCGTTCTTTCACCCGTAAACAGTGCGGGAATCTTTTCGGGCGAAAGCACGGGCGCACCCATGTCAACGCGCGCAGATGTTACCGCTCCGTTTAAAACGAAAAGTTTAAGAGTTTTTACGCCGCTTAACGTTTCCACGGTAACTTCCTCTTTTTTTACGCCGCGCTTGTCGTAAAGATATTTTCCTACGCACCTTATCGCGTTTCCGCACATTTTCCCTTCGCTGCCGTCGGCATTGAACATGCGCATGAATCCGTCGGCTTTATCCGACCTGCAGATAAAGACCACTCCGTCGCCGCCCACCCCGAAATGCCTGTCAGACAGCTTTACCGCAATCCGGCTTTTTTCTTCGTCGGGAGGTTCGTAGCCGAAACAGTCTATGTAAATATAGTCGTTGCCGCAACCCTCGTACTTAATGAATTGATACTCTCTCATGGCTACCTTTTTTCTCCTCGATACCGTTTAACCAAATCTGTTGTCTTTAAACGAAAAAATTTATACGTCGTAAGTTTTAAGCACTTCCAAAGCGACCGCTTTTTTGGTTTTACGCTCGTCCATGGCGCGCTTTTCGATGTATTTGTGCGCCTGATTTTCACTGTATCCCAAGGATTCCATAAGCGCGTATTTTGCTTTGTTGATGAACTTGAGGTCCTCGATTTCCTTGACAAGCAGATTGTTCTGATTTTTAAGCTTGCCTATACGTACGTTGTTGGCGTGCATAAACCTTATCGCCGTTATAAGCAACGTGCGGTGTACGGGACGCGGAACGACGATTATCCCCAAAGGCTCCAATTCCGACGCGACCTGCTCGTAAACGAAACTGTCTTCCAGAAGTATTACGCCTGCCGAAAAATACGTTTCCGCAAGCGCACGAGCGACAAGCTTACCGCGTTCGTCTTTAACCTGCTCGATAATCACAAGGTCGAAATCACGCTCGGAAAACGCGCGACGGGCAACGGCACCGCACGACGCGCGTACGATGTTGTAATCTCCGCATGAACGGACGACTTCCGCAAGCAGCGAAAAATTCTTGTCCGAATTGGTAACCAAAAGCGCTTCCACTGTGTTTCTCCGCTAAAACTCCCGTTGCGCGGCTTTTCCGATTTCAATCCGCGCAAAATTTAAGGCTGTTCGTTCTTATCCCGTATAAATTTATTAACAGTCGAGATATTGCTCTCTTTCCGACTCCGGGTCTGATTGATGATGCTTTTCCGCTTCAAGACGCTTAATTTCCGCAAATTTCTTTAACTGCGCGGCGGGAATTGTTCTTTTTACCAACGCACTCGAAAGGGCTTTGTCAAGCGCGGAAGAAAGGTCAACAGGCAGTTTGCCTGATACGGCGCCTTCCTTTAGCCTTGGGCGAAGTTTTTTGCCCGCTTCAATTCCGTCTACGCCCGCGTGCAGCAAAAGCGCAAACAAAAGATAAGGATTTGCAACGTTATCGGGCGAACAAAGCGTTATGGTGGGGTTTTTGCCCCACGCTATACGCAAAAGCGAATCGGAGCATTTATCCGTCCACGACAATCTTTTGATTGCGTCCAGACTTTCAAGTCTGCGGTAGCTGTTGACCGTGGGATTTGCAAACAAAGTCAATGCGTCGATGTTTTCCAGGATACCCTCCGCAAAACTTTCAATCGCGGCTTTTTTCATATCTTCCGAAAAAGAGAACGAAACGTGCATTCCGCTTGCGGCGTCGCGCTCGAAAGGTTTGGGCATAAACGTGGCGTAAACTCCGTCGCGCACGCAAATATTGCGGACAGCAGACTTGTAAACAAGCATGTTTTTAGCCGCAGTCATCGGATCGGAAGGTTTAAAGATTATACGGTTCTGACCTTTTCCGACCTCGTGATGCGAAGACACGGGAGTAACCCCCATCGTACCGAGAGTGAATATAATATCGCGGCGGATGTTTTCGCATTTGTCAAGCGGAGCGGCGTCGCAGTATCCGGCGCGGTCATAGGGCTGAAACACGGGAGAAGCATCCTCCAATGTTTTAAGGACATAAAAGTCGCAGGCAGTGCCTATGTCGCATTTGATACCTTTGTTTTCCAGCCTTTTTACCGCGTCGGCAAGAATACGGCGGCAGTCCCCCTCGAAATCGGACTTATCCGCATATTTTATGTCGCACAGCATACTGACCACTCGTCCCGACTGCGGCCGCCACGGCAGCACGTACAGCGTGGACGGATCGGGATAAAGATACAAAGGCTTTCCGTCGGAGGCGAAACAATCGAAAAGCGACGGGTCGAACTCCACCCCCTCGGAAAACGCGGAATCCAGCTCCTCCGCCACCAAAGAGATGTTTTTTTGTTTTCCCTGCATATCGCAGAAAGTAAGCTTAACGAATTTTACGTCGTTTTCTTCCGCAAACTGTTTTACCTGTCTTACGGTGTAACTCATAACCGACACTCCTTTAAAAGAAGAGCGTCCGACAAATGAAAGACAAATTAAATTCCTTCACCTGACGAACGCCTTTGTTCAATCATTATTTTTGTTTATTATAAGTCATGCGCACTTATTTTGTCAAGCGACAAAGCCACCGAAAAATAAGGTTTTTTACGCATTTTTCACGCGAAAATCGCGTCGAGCTCCTGCTTCATGAGATTAAACTTGTTTTCGTTGGATTTCTTGTCTTTGCACGCAGTAAGATATACTTTTATAAGCGGCTCGGTCCCCGACGGACGAATGACAAGCTGGGAGCCGTCCTCGGTGAAAAACGAAAGCACGTTTGAGCGCGGCAAGTCCGCTTCCGTCTGCGTGAGATAGTCCACGCTGCGGATAACCTTAGAGCCGGCAATCTCTTCGGGCAAACGGTCGCGCAAAGCCTTGAGAAGGCTTTTCATTTTGTCATTACCCTCGGCGCCTGCAAACTCATAGGTAACAAGCTTGTGCTCGTAAAGGCCGTAAAGAGAGTAAATTTCGTTTATGCGGTCGATAAGGGTTTTGCCCTTTGCTTTGTAATAAGCCGCCATTTCCGCAACCAGCATGGAGGCGTTTACGCCGTCCTTGTCGCGGACGTAAGTCCCCGAAAGATATCCGTAACTTTCCTCGAATCCCAGAACGTAACGGTTTTCTTCCCCTTTCTTTTCCAGCTTGCCTATAACGTCGCCGATGTACTTGAATCCCGTAAGCACGTCCTTGATTTCCGCGCCGTAGGGGGCGGCGACTTTACGCACCAGTTCCGTAGTGACGATGGTCTTTACGATAACGGGATTAACGGGTAAAGTTCCGTTTTCCTTTTTGCGCATGAGAAGGTAATCGGACAAAAGCACGCCCACTTCGTTACCCGTCATGAGTTTCATGCCCTCTTTCGTTCTGACGGCAATACCCACGCGGTCGCAGTCGGGGTCGGTCGCGATGAGAATGTCCGACCCGTTTGCCGCCGAACACTCCAGTCCCAATTTAAGAGCTTCCGCCTTTTCGGGGTTGGGATAGGGACAGGTGGGAAAATGTCCGTCCGGCAAAGACTGCTCGGTAACGATATCCAGTTTTGCAACCTTCATTCTCTTGAGAATTTCAGGCACAAGCTTATATCCCGTACCGTTAAGCGGCGAATAAGTTACGTTAAGTCCCTCGGCATAAGCGGTGCGGCGGGCAAAAACCTCTTTAAGATAATCGGCGGTTACGTCGTCGCCCACGTATTCCACCATTCCGCTTTTAAGGTACTCGTCCAAGGTTTTAGTCGACACGTCAAACGGATCGATTTTGTTGATGTAACCTATCATTTCCAGCGCGCCGTCGTCGGTAAGCTGACAGCCGTCTGCGCCGTAAACCTTGTAGCCGTTGTAACGCGCGGGATTGTGAGAAGCGGTAATCATGACTCCCGCATCCGCACCCGTTTTCCTCGTGATATAAGAAAGGTAAGGCGTGGGCATCAGTTCTTTGGTTATATACGTCTTTATCCCGTTTGCCGCGAAAACTTCTGCGGCGGTGACGGCGAAAAGCTCGGAATTTATGCGGCTGTCGTAAGAAACTGCCGCCTTTTTGCTGCCGTGAGTTTTCAAACAGTCCGCAATACCCTGGGTAACTTTTCGTATTGTGTAAACGTTAAGACAGTTCGTGCCTGCGCCCAATTCTCCCCTGAGTCCGCCTGTTCCGAATTCAAGGTCTTTGTAAAAAGCGTTTGTTTTGGCTTTTTCGTCCGAGGCAAGACGTGCAAGCTGCTCGTTGACTTCGGGGTCGGTGGAGCGGGTTAACCATTCTTTGAATTTTTCTTCCACGTTTCTCATACTTATATCATACTCCGTTATATGAAATGTTTGCAGATTTATCAAAAAAAATCAGCAATAAAATAAATACCGTACTATTTTAATACATTTTCGCCAAAATTACAAAGGTTTTAAAAGGGTTTCAGATAATTTAATGACAATTATTTTACGGTGAGCGAGTAACCCGAAATAAATTTGCCTCCCGCTTCAAGCGAGTTTACAAATTCCTTGTCGTGAAGCTCGCGCTTGGCTTCGTAAAAGTCGGGCAGTCCCCACCACGGCTCCACGCAGAAATAGTCGCCTTTGTCTGCATTGGACCAAAACGCAATTACGGGCGAGTCGGAAGAAAATTCCAAAGTTCTTCCCGACTTTTTGATTATCGAAAGCTTTGCGCCGTCCGCGCCGCATCGTGTGATAAAAGTATCGTATTTTCGGAAAAACGCCTTATCTGCGTTAAATTCCGCAATAGGACTGCATTTTTCGGAAGACAGAAGCAGGTTGCTTTTAAGCGGATAAAAATTATCCGCAGGGCGCGAGAAAATCACTCGGTTCCCTTTCGTGTCGCCGTTTTCACCGTCAAGCGCAAGTCCCAGGTGTCCGCCTGTCATGAAATAAATCGTCTTGTCGTCAGTATTTAAAACTTCGTAAGTCAAAGAAAGAGTATTTTCTTTAAGGGCATATTTGAGCGTAAGCGAAAATCGGAACGGATAATTCTTTTCCGTTTCGGGCGAATTTTTCATTTGCAGAACCGCTTCTGTTTCGTTTATTTCCGCCACGTTGAAAAGTGTGTCTTTGGCAAAGCCGTGGAGTTCGGAGTCAAAACGATTGCCGTTAAAAAGATAATAACTGTCTTTCTGCCTGCCTATAAACGGGAAAAGCACCAAATCGCGTCTGTCCCACGCGGCGGGGTCGCCTTGCCATAAAAGCTGTTCACCGCCATTTTTGGCGATAACCGAATGCAACGCACCGCCGAACAAATCGATTTTAACGTCCAGATATTCGTTTGATATGCCTATAATATCACTTTTCATTGACTTCCCCTCCGTAAAGGCTGTAAAGCGTAGCGTATATTCCCTTCTTTTCGATAAGGTCGGCATGCTTTCCCTCCTCGACAATGCCGTCCTCGGTAAGCACTAAAATTCGGTCCGCTTTTCTTATCGTGGTCAGTCGGTGAGCGATGGTTATCGTGGTACGGTTTTTGCTAAGCTCGTCAAGCGACTGCTGAACAAGACGCTCCGACTCGTTATCGAGGGCGCTTGTCGCCTCGTCGAGAATAAGCAAAGGCGGATTTTTAAGGAAAAGTCTGGCGATGGAAATACGCTGTTTCTGGCCTCCGCTCAGTTTTACTCCGCGTTCTCCGCACACGGTATCGTACCCGTTTTCGAGTTTTACGATAAAGTCGTGCGCGCCCGCTTTTTTAGCCGCTTCCACCACCTCTTCGAAGGTGGCGTCGGGTTTACCGTAAAGTATGTTTTCCTTAACGCTGCCGTAAAAAAGGTAAACGTTTTGCTGTACTATTCCCACGTTTTCCCTAAGCTGCTTAAGCGTCATGAAGGCAACGTTTACGCCGCCGATAAGCACTTCTCCCGATTCCACGTCGTAAAAACGGGGAATTATGTTGGCTATCGTGGTTTTACCCGCGCCGCTGGGTCCCACAATCGCGACGCTTTCGCCCTTGTCCACCTTAAACGAAAGATGGCTTAAAACTGTTTTGTCCGCACCGTCATACCTGAAAGTGACGTCGCGGAACTCTATCCCCTCGTCAAAACGCACGCTTTCCTCGGCAGACTCGGGCGACGTTATCGTAAGAGGCTCGTCCATTATTTCCAGAAATCTGTGGAATCCGCTCATGCCGCGCTGGAACTGCTCCATGTACGCCATTATGGTTTGTATCGTGGACAAAAGCGTGTTGACGTACAACAAAAACGCAATCAGGTCCACGGTGGTAAGACTGCCTTGTTTTATGAACAATACGCCGAAAACCACGGTTACGACATACATAAGTCCGGAAGAAAACAGCGTCCCGCTGTGGAAAACGCCCATTATCTTATAGGACTTGCGTTTTACTTCCACAAATTCGTCGTTGTTGCGGTCGAATTTTTCGGTTTCGACATCCTCGTTGGCGAAAGACTTTATGACACTCATTCCCGAAAGCGAATCTTCAAGGTGAGAGTTTATTTCGCTCACTTTTTTGCGCTGTTCCCTGAATGCAGAACGCATCCTGCGGTTATTGACTATTGCAAACAGCATAAGCGGCGGAAGCAACGCGAACAGGATAAGCGTAAGCCATAGATTGACCATGGAAAGATAAATGAAAACGCCTATAAGCCTTACCGCGGCAAGAAAAATCTCCTCGGGGCAATGATGCGCGAATTCGGTAATTTCGAACAGGTCGTTGTTCACCCTGCTCATGAGGTCGCCTACCTGGTGGTTGTCGTAAAAAGAAGAGCTTAAGTTCAACAGCTTTATGTACAAATCGCGGCGCATGTTTGCCTCTACTTTAGAGCCCATGATATGCCCCACGGTGGTCATGTAGTAGTTGCAAAGCATTTCGATAAGCCTTACGCCCAGCATTAAGGCGGCGACGATTATTATGGACTTCCATAAAATCTGCTCGGCGGCTAAACACTCGTTTAAAAGATACCTTACAAGCATGGGAAACACCAGGCCCGCTACGGCTACGCCCAGCGCGCAAAAAAGGTCCAATATGAAAATTCCCAGATAAGGTTTATAATAAGGCGCAAATCGCTTCAGGGTCGCAAACGCTTTTTGCTTCATTCGGCGTCTTCCTCCCCGATGCGCTCTTCCAGCTCTTTTTCCCACAAGGCGCGGCACGCATCGCTAGGCATTCTCCAATCCCCTCTCGGAGAAAGCGACACCGACCCGACTTTTACTCCGTCCGGCACGCACGAACGCTTGAACTGCTGGGAGAAAAAGCGGCGCAGGAAAATCCGCAGCCATTTCGCCACCGTTTCGCGGTCGTAAATTTTATCGAACGCCCTTACCGCAAGACGGTAAATTTTGCCCGCGCCGAAACCGTTTCTGACAAAATGGAAAAGGAAAAAGTCATGAAGTTCGTAAGGTCCCACGATGTCCTCCGTCTTTTGGGATATCTCGCCTTTATCGGCGGGCAAAAGCTCCGGGCTGACGGGCGTCGCCAAAATATCGTTAAGCACTGCCGCAAGACGTTTGTCCGAAGTTTTTTTCGCCTCATATCTTACAAGATGCCGCACAAGCGTTTTGGGTACGGAAGAGTTTACGCCGTACATGGACATGTGGTCGCCGTTGTAAGTCGCCCACCCCAAGGCAAGCTCCGACAAATCGCCCGTGCCTATCACCATGCCGTTAAGCGAATTGGCGATATCCATAAGCACCTGAGTCCGCTCCCTTGCCTGGCTGTTTTCGTAGGTGACGTCGGTGACAAGCGGGTCGTGACCTATATCCTCGAAATGGCGCAAAACCGATTTCGTGACGTCCACCGTGCGGAACGTGACGCCCAGAAGTTCCGAAAGTTTCTGAGCGTTGGATTTGGTGCGTTTTGTCGTGCCGAAAGCAGGCATCGAAACGGCGACAATATCCGTAAGCGGTCTTTTGAGAAGTCCGAACGCTCGCACGCATACCAAAAGCGCAAGGCAGGAATCGAGTCCGCCCGACACTCCCACCACCGCCGCGCCCGTCGAAGTGTGTTTAAGTCTTTTCTTAAGCGCGTTGGACTGAATGTCTAAAATCAGTTCCGCCCTTTTGTCAAGCTCCGTTTCGCAATCGGGCACGAAAGGCTGTCTTTCGTAAACGCGGGTAAGCGCGGTTCTGCCGCCCACTGCGGTGAAAGCTATTTCACGCAAGGGGCGTCCGACTTCGCCTCTTACGATTTTACTGCGCTCGAACTGAAGAAAATCCACGTCTATTTCCGAAGAAATCATTCCGTTTTTGAACAAATCGCTTTCCGCGAGAATTTTTCCGTTTTCGGACACTATGTTATGACCCGAAAATACCATATCCGTAGTGGATTCGCCCTCGCCCGCGTCGGCATAAACGTAGCCGCATACGAGTTTGGCGCTTTGCATAGCCACCAACGCGCGACGGTATTCGGCTTTTCCCACCGTTTCGTCAGAGGCGGAAAGATTGACTATTATGTTGGCGCCGCCGAATGCATAGTTAACGGACGGAGGATTGGCTACCCACAAATCTTCGCAGATTTCGGCGGATACGGAAAAGGCGCGTTTGTTTTCCGCGCGGAATACAAGGTCCGTGCCGAACGGAACCGTTTGTCCGCACAACACGACCTCTCCCCCGATGCCTGAGCCGGACGCAAACCAGCGTTTTTCGTAAAACTCGTTATATGCGGGAAGATGGGTTTTGGGGACTGCGCCCAATATTTTGCCGTCCGAAAGAGCAACCGCGCAGTTGTATAAAGCGCCCTCTCTTCTTACGGGTAAACCAACAAACACCAAAGCCTTTTTACCGCGTGAATAATCCGCGATTTTTTTAAGCGCTTTTTCTGCGCCGCCGATAAGCGTGTCGCTGTAAAAAAGGTCGCCCGCCGTGTAGCCCGTGATACAAAGCTCGGGAAATACCGCAAGGGCAACTTTCTCTTTTTCCGCCTCGGAAAGAAGCGAAATAATCGCTGAAGCGTTGAAATCGCAGTCCGCGACTTTAATTTCGGACGTCAAAGCGGCGACTTTTACAAAACCGTCTTTCATAAATACCTCATTACCGTCAGACTTGTTTAATGACGATT
Source organism: uncultured Eubacteriales bacterium (assembly GCA_900543755.1). Taxonomy (GTDB): domain Bacteria; phylum Bacillota; class Clostridia; order Christensenellales; family Pumilibacteraceae; genus UBA10677. The sequence goes on along the minus strand of UQSP01000016.1, from coordinate 747 downwards.
GACTTAAATAGTATAACTCTTTGCTCGTTTTTAGTAAAGCGAATTGCGCGAAAACAGTTTAAGCACAGCTTTCGCCCGCGCTTTACACGGTAAGTGATTTTATTCCGTAAGAATCGAAAAACTCCTTCCACTTTCCGTCTATCATCTTATCTGTTATCACATAGTTGATTTTTTTCATTATGTCCAGCGTGCAGAAAGCCGTTTTATCGAATTTTGCCGAGTCCACAAGAAGCACGTTTTTCCTGCTGCGTTCCGCCATTGCCGCCTTTACTTCAGCCACCTCTTCGGAGCTTTCCGATATGCCGCGTTCAATCGACAGTGCCCTGCAGGACAGAAAAAACAAATCCACATTGTATTTGTTTACGCATTTTACCGTTTCGATTCCCGTAAGCGAAGCGGACGCAACTGACAGCGACCCGCCCGTGCATACGGTATCCAGCCCCGCCTGCGACAGCTCGAAAGCCGTTTTGACGCCGTTGGTAATTATTTTAAGCCGTTTTTTAAAGGCTATTTTGCCGATAAGCCTTATTACGGTGGAAGAACCGTCCAGAAACATGGTCTGTCCGTCGTTTACAAGCTCCGCTGCGCAGACGGCAAGTTCGTCCTTTACACGCGCGTTTTCGCTTTCACGGAAAGCGTAGGGATAATCTATGTTTTCGCTTTGCAGCCTTACCGCGCCCCCGTGCGTGCGCGTTATGACCTGTCTCTTATACACATCTGACGCTGCCGACGAACTCTAGGGTGTAG
>UQSP01000015.1 GCA_900543755.1 uncultured Eubacteriales bacterium | reverse complement strand
CCTAGAGTTCGTCGGCAGCGTCAGATGTGTATAAGAGACAGTTTTATTGACAAAACGAAATGGATATGGTATAATGGAAGAGTACAGGTGGAGATATAGCCTGTACTCTTTTGCCGTGCTTTGAAATTAGTACGGCGCACTCCCCTTATGGGAGAGTGGGCGCATAATAGGATTGCGCCGCGGAGAGAGAAGTTCTCCGCTATGTTTCAGCGCAAACTGCGCTGCACCCGAGCCGTCTGAAAAACGAGCCAAGACAGGGCTTTTTAAGCGTACAAATTTTTGAATGCAGAAAGCCTTTGTTTGGTTTTCGTTTTTCGTCGGGCGATGAGGGGCTTTTTTGTGATACGATTTTTCCGGAAAAGCCGTTATATTCCATTGCCCGAAAAAGACGCGCGATGACAGGCTTTTATAAAAGTACCATTTTTTAAGAGGAAAGCCGTTGTTATCGTGTGTTTTAAGACGTGCCGTGACGGGGTTTTTTAAGCGTACAATTTTTGGTGTCGGGGCGCGAAAGCGTATTCAACAGCCGGCATCACAATAGAATGGCTAACCACCATAGAGCAATGCAAAGTTGCTAAATACGGTTAAGGTCGGTGATACGCGAAGAGCTGTCAGCGGCTTTTTTGCACCCTTTTTCGGGTATCAATGTCCGCCCCTTTCGGTGTGGATTAAAGATAGAAAAATAAAAACTCGGAGGAACAAATGAGCAATCAAACGACAATCAGACCGCCGTAATCAGGCAAGCAAGCTACCAAGCATACAGCAATCAACAGTAAAAATGCAAGCCCCTCTCTTGCAAGCAAACGGGGAGCAAAATTTGAGAGAATCTCTCCTTATCTGCGATAAGTATAGCTCACTATACTTATTGCGCTTCGCTCCATAAGTTCCGTTCGCCCTTGCAGGGGGCTTTTAACAGAAAAAGAAAAATATTTCGGAGGAAACAGCCATATCGTATTTAGTTTGTAACTTACAGAAAATATCAAATGAGAAAAAGGATAACGTGACGCCCATCGAGTTGGAAAACGAGCGCGACGAAAGCTACACGCCCGATAACCCGAACATCGACCTGTCGAGAACGCGAAGAAACTATCACACCGTTCATCGGTCGGAGCGTTACATGGATTACATCAACGGACGGATCGCAACGCTGCCCTTAAAACGGAAAGTTCGTAAAGACGCCGTACTCATGGGCGCGTTCGTCATCTCGTCGGACGGAGAATTTTTCAATCGGCTAATACTGTCGCAGCAACGGCGGTTTTTTGAGGACGCGACGGAATACTTTGCCGAACGGTACGGGGAAGAAAATATCATCTCTGCGGTCGTCCACATGGACGAAACCACACCGCATATGCACCTGAATCTCGTTCCCATCGTTGACCGCAGGTTATGCGCAAAAGAACTGTTCACGCCCAAAACCCTGCGGGAACTGCAATCGGACTTTTGGGAGAAGGTCGGGAAGAAATGGAATTTGGAGCGCGGCAAGCCGGGCAGCCAGGCAAAGCACAAGTCGGTAGCCGAGTATAAGGCGCAGAAGATTTTGGAATCCGCACGGAACGAAGCGAAAAACATTATCTCCGAGGCGGACGGCAAAGCACAGGCGGCGAAATTACAGGCGGACAGCATTGTATCGCAGGCGGAACAAACGGCGGCGGAAACCAAACAGCAGGCGCAGGAATATCTGAACGGCGTGATACAATCGGTGGAAGAAGAAAAAGCCAAACCCACGCCGAAGAAAAAGAAACAAGCCGAGGAAGAAATCCGAGTGCTGCGCACGGAAAACGCCGCCCTGCGGCAGGCGAAAAGAATCGGCGATAAAGACCGTGCCGATCTGTTCGAGCTGTATCAAGAATCGGAACGGGCGAACAAAAGCAAAGAGAGCGTCTATCAAATGGTCAGCGACATACTCTCCGCCTATCCCGACGAGTTCAGAACGCTGTTGCATAAATCGAGGGAGAAGAAAACAACGCCCTATTATAAAGAGAACAGCCACGGCTACGACCGCGGCGGCAAATAAAAACTGAATAAAGTTCTCCCTTTCCCGTTGACATCGCTCTCCGAAAGAAGTATAATAAAAAAACAGAATGTTAATACGATAATATTTTCGGAGGGAATATGGCAAAGACAAAAACGGAGATAGACAAGAATTACGAGGAACGGCACAAGGAAGAGAGAAAGGAAAAGTACCTTGTATGGGGAACGAGCGTATCGCGTAAATTCGCGGAGGAAGTCAACGCATTTTTGAAAGAGAACGGCTATACGAAAGTCCGGTTGATAGAGGCAGGGTATAAATTATTGAAAGAGGAAGCCGCCGGGAATAAGAAGGACAAAGCCGAATGAAGCCCTCTTCCTTGTCGAGCGGGGAAAAATATAAGAAGTGCCTCGGCTTCGAATAAGGAGAAAATGGAAAACGAATAAGAATATCACTTTAACGGCAGACCCTCGCGTATATTACAGCGAGGAACAGGACGGTACTATATTCAAGTACCGCGAACAGGTCATCGGGAATACGGTCTATACCGTCATCTCCCGCAATAACAAGAACGCCAAAGCAACGGCGTTCGACATCACAAAACGGCTGATCGAGAGAAATTCTCGGCAGTTCTCAACAACTCAATCGCTTGAAGGTTGCAATTCGGGAGGTTATAAACAATGAATTTGCAATCGACAATGAAATATAAGAAGGCAAGAACAACCGAAGAACAATGGACTGCACTGTATTGCAGGCTGTCCTGCGACGACGATTTGCAGGGCGACAGCAACAGTATCCGCAACCAAAAGATGCTCTTAAAACAGTACGCCGACGAACACAAGCTGCGCAACGTAAGGTTCTATGTGGACGACGGGTATTCGGGCAGTAACTTCGACCGCCCCGACTTTCAAAGAATGATACGCGATATAGACGAGGGAAAAGTTTCCACCGTCATCGTCAAAGATATGTCGAGGTTCGGGCGCGACCACATTCTCGTGGGTTACTATACTAAATACTACTTTGCGGAAGCGGACGTGCGGTTCATCGCCGTGTACGACCAAGTGGACAGCGAAACCAATCCCGACGACGACATCACGCCGTTCAAGAATATCCTGAACGAGATGTATGCGAAGGACTGCTCCAAGAAAATCAAAGCTGTCATGAAGGCAAAAGGCAATGCAGGCAAGCACCTCGCAACGCATCCGCCGCTCGGCTATAAGAAAGACCCGAACGATAAAGAGAAATGGGTAATAGACGAGCGCGGCGCGAAAACGGTACGCGAGATATTCTCACTGTGCATGAACGGCTACGGGCCTACGCAGATCGCGCGGATATTGACGGAACGGAAAATCGATACACCCGTTGTGTACTTCCATAAGCACGGGCTGCCTACCCCTGCAAAACTGCGGGAAGACTCGGAGATATGGGATCAGAAGTCCGTCGCAAGAATACTCGAAAACGTGGAATACACGGGCTGTACGGTAAATTTCAAGACCTATAAGAAGTCGTATAAATCCAAAAAGCGTATCAAACTTCCGCAAGAGGAATGGCTCGTATTCGAGAACACGCAGGACGCCATCATCGACAGGCAGACCTTCGACACCGTGCAGAAGATACGGCAATGTAAACGGAGGCCGACGCCGATGGGCGAGATGAACGCGCTTTCGGGTATGCTCTATTGTGCGGACTGCGGAAAGAGAATGTATCTGTGTCGCTGCACTACGATGAAACAGGCAGAATACTTTAACTGCTCTACCTACCGGAAAAAGAAGAAAAATCTCTGTACTTCGCATCAGATCACCGTGAAAGCCGTGGAAACATTGCTTTTAGACGATTTGAGACGGACACTACGGTTCGCGCAATCGCAAAAGGAAGAGTTTTTACGGATGTTGGAGGAAAATTCCGAGGTCAAGACGAAACAGGAAATAAAGGAAAACCTGCGGGAACTCTCTGCTGCGGAAGAGCGTATAAAGGCGTTGGATAAAATCATTCAAAGCCTTTATGAGGACAAAGTAGCGGGGATACTGTCGGAAGAGAGGTATCTGAAACTGAGCGATACATACGAAACCGAACAGGCAGATCTGACAGAGAAAGCGCAAATGCTGAAAGCGGAAATCGAGAAGGACAAAAAAGAGAAAGACGAAATACTCGATTTTCTGTGTTTGGTGGAGAAGTACAGCAGCATCGAAGAACTGACGCCCGAAATCATACGCTCGTTTGTGGACAGGATAATCGTACACGAAAAGCGGAAAGAGAACGGGCATTACAGGCAGGAAATCGAAATCGTGTATAACTTTATAGGTGCGGTGGAGTTTCCCGACTTTCTCGACGACGATGAGTACGACGGTTTGAGCTGTTAAAAACAGCCCGCTGATGCGGGCATAACATAAGACATGAGAAAAGGCGTGGCTTTCACGCCACGCCTGCTCTCTTTTTCAAAGGGCGCCCTTTACCAAAATTCCCTATCGGAATTGCGGTAACAGGGAGGCTTTTTTTTTATGCTTGTACATAAATAGATATTATTAAGCTTTTAGTATGTTACTGAAAGCGCGTTAAACGATAATTTCGTTTACGCCCGCGCTTAACTTTTTACCGGTTTTGGAATAAGTCGCGTTTATGTCTTCGGGTACTGTAACCGTCAGTTTGATTTTTTCGTTTTCCCGTTTCCATTCCACCGTAAGCGTGCCTATTCCCTTATAAACATGCGATGCTTTTGCGTAGTCCAGCGATTTTATAAAACACGGGTCGATTACGACGTCGCGGTAGGAAGTAAGGCAGGGATTTATTCTTAATCCGCCGATCGTCTCGTAAAACCAGCCGCTTACGTCCCCCCAGAAATGATGGTTTAGCGAGCGTCCGCCTACCGAGCCGTCTTCAAACAGGCACTCGGTGAAAGGCGCTTTGACGGTAAGCTTCTTTATGGACTCCAAAAGGGCGGTAAATCCCATGGTTACCTGCCAGCCGTAGGAGGGGAAGTCGGGACGCGTAATCATGGAGTAAGCAAGCTCCGCTTCTCCCATGTCGGAAAGCACGCGGAAAAGCACGCGCGCGCCCAGCACTCCCACCTGGAAATGACCGTCGTATTTGGCGATAAGCTCTTTAAGCCTTATAAGCGCCTCGGGCATTTCTTCTTTGTCGAAGGCACCGTAATACATCGCCATCGCCTGACCGCTTTGCGTGGCGGGAATAACCGATTTGGTTTTTAAGTCTATGTGTTTTTTGCGGAACGCGGATTTAAGATTCAAGAAAAGTTTCTTGCAATTTTCCGCTCTTTTTTTGTCACCGGCGGCAATAAACAGTTTTTCCGCCATGTCGCAAAGGTTAAGAAGAGTAAGCGTGTCCGTAATTACCAAAGGCGTACTGTTCAGCGAGTTGACTTCGCACCAGTCGATAAGGCCGTATTCTGCCAATCCGTCTTTATTTAGAACCGTTGGTATGTATTCGATGTATTTGTAAATACTGTCCGCGCTTTCCTTAAAGCAATCCAGGTTGCCGTTTATGCGATACAGCATATAGGGAATGGCCACAATGGCGATATCCCATGCGGGCCCGCTGCCCCATTTGAACCCCCAGCCGCCCGTGGGGACGATTCCCGGTAACGCCCCGTCCTCGCGTTGAGCGCGGCAAATGCAGCGCATCCATTCTGCAAGACTGGCTTCGGCGTCGAAGTTCATCAGAAACTGCTGCGCCGACAGCGCTGCGTCGCCCGTCCAACCGTTCTTTTCTCTATGCGGGCAATCTGTGGGGAAGTAGTAGAAATTGGAGTAATCCGACCGCAAGGTAATATCCTGGATTCTGTTTACAGTTTCGTCGCTGGTAACAAATTCGCCGCACGACGGCATATCTCCGCTTAAAACGACGTAAGTCAAAAGGTCTAATCCCGCTTGCTGGGGAGTTATTCCGCTTACTTCCGCGTATCTGAAGCCGAAATATGTAAAGAAGGGTGTGTATTCTTCCGTGCCGCCGCCTTTAAGCGTGTATTCGATATGCTGAATGTATCCCGAAATGGTTTCGGGGCCGAAGGAAATATTGCTTTGATCGACGCCCTCGTCGTTTGCGATTTCGCCGAAGATAATGCGTACCGTCTGACCGCATTTACCTTTTATTTTAAGCCTTGCCACGCCCGAGTTGTTTTCGCCGAAGTCGTAAACGTAATGGTTTGCCAGCGTGCGCCTTACCGAAACGGGTTTCAGTTCTTTTTGTTTAAGCACGGGCGAAGCGGTGCAAATACGTTTTTCGCCCTTGTTTGAGGGCACAGAAACGGGCTTCAGCCAGTCTTTGTCGTCAAAACCGGGTAAAAGCCAGCCAGGAATTTCCAGCCTTGCGTCGTATCTTTCGCCTGCTCTCAAATCGTCGTAAGTGACGGGCGAGGGGTGACAGGTAAATCCGTCGTCCGCTTCAAACATCGTTTTACCGTCCGCCTCGAAAGAAAGGGCGACTTTAGGCGCGGAACGGAAAGCGTTTTTATCAAAATCCCATACGTGCGTGTCGGCGTTCTGCATACCGTTACCCAGCATCAGTCCTATTACGTTTTCGCCCTTATTCAGTTTGTCCGTTACGTCGTAACGGTCGTAATACATTATCTGGTCGGGATTTGATATGTAAGGGGCAAGCGCGCCTTTCGTTATGTTTTCGCCGTTAATCCATAGTACGTAAAAACCCAGTCCGCAGACCGTTATTTCCGCTTTTTGCGGAACAGAGGAAAGAAAAAAACTTTTTCTCATATAAGGCGCGGCCACGTGCTCGCGTATAGTGTTGTATTTTTCGCCTAAAGCTATAAATTTATCGGACAGCATACAAATATTACTCCTTAATTAAGAATGTAAAACAATTATACATTTCGCTTTAACAAAGGTCAAGTCGGTCGGTTGCAATCTGTTTTTTGCGCCGAAAACCCTACACGAGCGGTCAAAAACCCGAACTTTACCCAAAAACAAGGCGGATTTTACCAAAAATTAATTAAAAACGCTTGCCCGCCGTTAAAATTTGTGATATAATCGATAAGCATTTAGTGTGAGGTGTCTATAATGAATCTTTCTAATTTACAATATCTTGCGGTCGCGAATTGGGTTTCCCAGTCGTTCCCGATTATAAGAATGGTGCTTCTTATTCTCATTGCCGTGCTTTCTTTGGTTCTTATTTTCGTCGTTCTTTTCCAGCCCGGCAACGACGGCAGCAACATAAACGCGATTTCCGGCAGTTCGACCGACACTTATTACTCGAAAAACAAATCGCAAACTTTGGAAAGCGCGCTCAAGCGTCTTACGGTGGTGCTTGCGATTGCAATAGCCGTGCTTACCATATTGTTCTTTATATCGGTTGCGATTTACAACGGTAATTAATTATGAATAAAAAGGCGGACGGGTTTTTCGTCCGCTTTTGTTTTTGAAACGGTTTATATCGGAGAAGATATATACTGTGCTGTTTTGAAAGGAGAGGGAGGTAAATTCATCATGAAAAAACAAAGAGTCAACAAAACAAAAAAAGAATTTGTCAACAAACGCGGCGGCAAAAGGAGTCCGATTGCTCGCACCGCGCGCAGGAAAAACAATAATTTTGCCTTGGACGCAAAACAAACTCTTGTGGGTTTAGTTCAGGGCAGCGGCAAAGGTTTTGCCTTTTTTATACCGTCCGACGAGTCGGGCGATTTGTTTATCGCGGCAAAAAATCTTAACGGCGCGATGCACGGCGATACGGTGGAGGCGGTAAAAATTTCTTCACGCCGCGGCAACGGAGAGGCGGAAGTGGTCAGGATTATCAAACGCGGATTTACCGACGTCGTAGGCGTTTTCGACGGCAGATACGTCACGGCTTCGGAGCGCGGCTTCGGTCAGATTAAAGCGGATAAACACGGCTCATTAAACGCTGAGGCGGGAGATAAGGTGGTGGCAAAGCTTATAAAGGGTACTGACCCGCTGAAATGCCGCATCACCGAGATTCTGGGTAAAGAAGGGGATATTTACGCCGACATAATGGGCGTAATACGCGCCAACAAGCTGTACGAGACTTTTCCTCCCGCAGTTATAAGGGAAACCGCCGCCATGCCCGACGAAGTAAGACCGGAAGACGTTAAAAACCGTCGGGATTTCCGCGGCGACGACACGGTGACCATAGACGGCGCTGCTTCAAAGGATTTCGACGACGCGATTTGCGTGGAAAAAAACAAAAAGGGCTACCGTCTTTACGTCCATATCGCGGACGTGGCGCAATACGTGACGGAAAACACCAAAACCGACGCCGAGGCGTTTAAACGCGGCACAAGCGTGTATTTTGCCGACAGAGTGCTGCCCATGCTTCCCGAAAAGCTGTCTAACGGAATATGCTCGCTGAACGAGGGGGTGGACAGGCTTACGCTTTCGTGCATCATGGATTTCGACGAGGACGGCAACATTCTTTCGCATGAAATTACGGAGGGCGTAATACGCTCGAAGGCGCGCATGACCTACGAGTCGGTGCAAAAAATACTCGACGGCGACGAAACGGAACGAGAGAAATATGCGCGGCTTCTTCCCATGCTGGACTCCGCAGCGGAGCTTGCCAAAAAGCTTAACGCGCTCAGAATGCAGCGCGGCTCGGTGGAGTTCGATATCGAGGAATGTGAAATAATCATGGGTGAAAACGGCACCGTAAAGGACGTGAGAAAGCGCGCAAGACTGTTTTCCCATAAGCTTATTGAGGAGTTCATGCTTATCGCCAACGAAACGGTGGCGCAGCACTTCAGTAAACGCAACTTGCCTTTCGTTTACCGCGTACATGAAGTTCCGCCCGAAGAAAAAGTGGAAAACCTTAACGCGTTTTTAGACGGATTCGGGCTTAGCGTGCCTAATAAGCCTAAGCCTGACGATTACGCAAAACTTATCGGAAATCTCGAAGACCCCATTAAGGGAATAGTAAACCGCGTTGCTCTAAGGTCGATGTCTAAAGCCGAATACAAACCCGCGTGTCTTGGGCACTTCGGGCTGGCGGCACAATATTACTGTCACTTCACCTCGCCGATAAGGCGTTATCCCGACCTTGCGATTCATCGAATAATCAAATATGTTCTTCACGGCGGCGCCGACCCCGATAAAAAATTCGGTAAATTCGCGGAAGAAGCATCCGTTCAAAGCAGCGAGAGGGAAAAAATCGCTGACGAAGCCGAAAGAAGCGTCGACGACCTTTTAAAAGCTAAATTCATGACCGATAAAGTGGGAAGCGTGTACGACGCGGTCATCGACGGCGTTACGGAGTGGGGCTTGTTTGCAGAACTCGATAACGGCATCGAAGGCATGATTCGCGTGGAAAATTTGCCGGGCGGCGGTTACGTTTTCGACGAAAAGAGACTGCTTGTTTCAAACGTTTCTCACCGTTTCCGCATTGGCGACAAAATCAGAATCCGCGTGGAGTCGGTTTCTTTCGATAAAATAGCCTTTGCGCTTGTTGAAGATTGAATTAAGCTGATTTTATTAAAAAAATCTTATATGATTAAAGCGTGCAAATCTGTTTTGTTTGTACGCTTTTTTTGCGTACACTAATTTTTATTCGAAAAATTCTGTGAATAAAATCGGGTTCCGCAAAAAATACTACCTTCGCAACAACACACAGGAGGTATAAAAAAGTGATTAAAATAGTTCCGCTTATCGTTTCTTTAATAAGCGTGTTTTCGACGGGAGCCATGCCCCTTGACGACGTGGGAAAAGAGCTGATCGAACAGGACAATAAGCAAATCGTAATGGTTGCCGAAAAGCCTGACAGCAACGCTGCCGACAGGCCTTTTATAAAGGAGCCGCGTCATAAGGCGTCGACTGCCGAGCTCAAGAAGAGCGACGAAGCCGACAAAAACTACGCCGAAGTGGAAATTTTTCCCTCCGACAACGAAAAAACCGTGAAAAAAGAGGAGCCCGCAAACAACGCTTCGGACAAAAAAGCGGTTACGGTGAAAAATTCTTCGGACAGCGTTTCCAAACAAAACAACGGCGATACGTCCAAGAAAAAAACAATCGTTTACGACGAAACGACTTTCGACGCGGACGCAATTTTCGAGTACCGCAAGGCAGAGCTCGATAAACAGTTTGAAAAGATGTTTCAGCTTAAGGAGCGTCTTGACGAAATCAACAAGGAAAGCGATCAGCTTTGGCGCGAATATTACGCAATGCGCGAAAGTTACGACAAAAGATTCAAGCGCCTTATCGCCGAATGGGCAAATGACAGTCTTGAAGTAAGATAAGCGCGGTAAAAAAAACTTATTAAAATACGAAAGGGCGCGAAAGAAATATTCTTTCGCGCTCTTTTTGCGTGCGTCAAAGCAAAAAGCGTTGCAAAAATCCGTGCGATGTTATATACTATTATTTACTTAATAAACACTTCAAGGAGAAATCTCGGTAAAATGAAACTGGGTGTAGTGGGTCTTCCAAACGTGGGTAAAAGCACGCTTTTCAACGCCATTACGGAGGCGGGTGCGGAATGCGCCAATTATCCGTTTTGCACCATAGAGCCCAACGTGGGCGTAGTTGCCGTCCCCGACGAAAGGCTGGACGTGCTGGCGAAAATGTATAATACAAAAAAGGTTACGCCTGCCGTTCTTGAGTTTGTGGATATAGCGGGGCTTGTCAAAGGCGCGTCGGCGGGCGAGGGACTTGGAAACAAATTTCTTTCCCACATACGCGAAGTGGACGCCATCGTTCATGTCGTAAGATGCTTCGACGACCCTAACATAATTCACGTAGACGGCAGTATTGACCCGTTGCGCGATATCGAAACCATTAATCTGGAGCTTGTCCTGTCTGACCTCGAGAGCGTAAAGAAACGCCTTGACAAAGCGGAAAAATACGTTAAAACGGGCGAAAAAAGCTACATCGAGGAGGCTCAGCTGTTAAGAAAGCTTTGCGATACTCTCGAAAGCGGAAAGTGCATACGCACGCTTAATCTTAACGAGGAGGAAAAGGCCATGACCGACGGATTTTTCCTCATTACGTCTAAGCCCGTCATTTACTGCGCCAACATCGGCGAGGACGATATAGGGAAATCCAACCCTTACGTTGAAAAAGTAAAGGAGTTTGCCACGGAAGAACATTCCGAATTTATGGAAATATGCGCAAAAGTCGAGGAGGAAATAGCCCAGCTGGATAAATCCGAGCGCGCCGTTTTCCTGGAGGAAATGGGACTTAAGGAAAGCGGATTAAACCGTATAATCAAAAAGGGATACGAACTTCTCGGGCTTATCAGTTACCTTACCGCGGGCGAAAAGGAAGTGCGTGCCTGGACGATTGAAAAAGGTACGAAAGCGCCTCAGGCGGCGGGAAAAATTCACAGCGACTTCGAAAAGGGTTTTATCCGCGCGGAAATCGTGACTTACGACGACCTTGTGGAATGCGGCGGCTTCAACCAGGCAAAGGAAAAGGGAAAGGTCCGCAGCGAAGGCAAGGATTACGTTTTCAAAGACGGCGACGTCGCGCTTTTCAGATTCAACGTTTGATAAAAAGAGGAATTTATGAACTTTAAGGATATAATTTCGGAGATTCTCAAATCCGACGAGATTAAAAAAGAGGATATTTTTTCTGCGCTTGCGCCCACGCCGTCGCTTGACAAAGGGGACGTTTGTCTTCCTTGCTTTAAATTCGCAAAAATTCTGCGTAAAAGTCCGCAGGCAATAGCGGGCGAGCTTAAGGAAAAAACAGATTCTTCCTCTCATCCGCTTATAGGCAAAACCGCGGTGGAGGGCGGATACCTCAACATTTTCTTAAACCGCGCTTTTGCGGTTAAGGAGATGGTTACCGCTTTTTCCCAAAACGGCGGCGTAACCAAACCAAAGCCAAAAAACGGCAAGACGGTTTGCATAGATTATTCGTCCGTAAACATTGCAAAGCCCTTTCACATAGGACATTTGCTTACCACCGTGATAGGCGGCTCTTTATACAGAATCTTCAATTATCTCGGTTATAACGCAGTCGGCATAAATCACCTCGGGGACTGGGGTACGCAATTCGGTAAAATGATAGTCGCGTATCTCAATTGGGGCGACGACCTTGACATAGAAAAACGCGGCGTGCGCGCGCTTTTAGACCTTTACGTCCGCTTTCACTCCGAGGCGGAAAAAGACGAAAGTCTGGAGGCGGAAGGCAGGGCGTGGTTCAAAAAAATCGAGGACGGCGACAGCCGCGCCTTGGAAATATTCAATAAGTTCAAAGACATCACGCTTAAGGAAGTCAAGCGAGTTTACGACCGACTGGGCGTAAAATTCGATTCCTATGCGGGCGAAAGTTTTTACAACGACAAAATGCAGCCCGTAATCGACGAGCTCAAGGCGAAAAACCTGCTTACCGAAAGCGAGGGGGCTATGGTTGTCGACCTTGAAAAATACGGTATGCCGCCTTGTCTTATACTTAAGTCGGACGGCGCTACGCTGTACGCCACGCGTGATCTTGCCGCCGCCGTTTACCGCAAACAGCATTACGATTTTTACAAAAACCTTTATGTCGTGGCTTATCAGCAAAATCTCCACTTCAAGCAGGTCTTTAAGGTTTTGGAGCTTATGGGCAAAACGTGGGCGTCAGACTGTGTGCACGTCCCGTTCGGTATGGTGAGTCTGGAAGGGCAGGGCGCCCTTTCGACGCGCAAAGGCAATGTAGTTTTCCTTGACGACGTGCTCAACGAAGCGGTGGAAAAAGCCGCCAAAGTCATCGAGGGTAAAAATCCCGAACTTGAGGACAAGCAGAAAATCGCATCCGACGTAGGAGTAGGCGCGGTTATATTCGGCGCGCTTTCTTCGGGCAGGATAAAGGACCTTGTTTTCTCTTTCGATAAGGCTTTGTCTTTCGAGGGGGAAACCGCTCCTTACCTTCAGTACACCCATGCGCGTTGCCGCTCGGTTCTTTCCCGCGCGGGAGTATCGGACGGTAAAATCGATTACGACGTTCTTACCGACGATGACTCCTTTACGCTTGTAAGGCTTTTGTCGTCGTTTGACGACGTGGTCTCTGACGCCGCAGCAAAATACGAGCCCAGCGTGGTTTCGCGTTATCTTCTGGACCTTGCGGCGGTTTTCAACCGTTTTTATCTTAATTGCCGCATCATCGGTGAAAAGCCGGACGTCATGTATACCCGCCTTTTGATTACCCGTTACGTTGCCGAGGCGCTTAAGGAAGGCTTGAAACTGTTGCTTATAAACGCACCGGACAGAATGTAAAACCCGTTTGCCGCAATAAAATACAATGCAGTAAAAAACGTCCCGATAATTTTATTACCGAGGCGTTTTTTTCATATTACGTTTGTTTCTCAGTAAACTGCCGTCCTTTTAAATGGCGGCAAAATCAAGTTTTATACAGCACGAGTTTAATGTTTTATACACTTTGAGCGACCTTAACGTTTCCGAAATTAATTTTTATCTGGGTTTTTAAGTGAATTTATTTTCCTTAAGTTTTGTATATTTGTCGACAAAAACGTATTGACGGTAAAGGTAAAGTAAGTTTATTTAATCCTCATAATAATCTCTGTTTATTTAAACACGAAGCGTGTGTAAACATTTATCGGAAAGTGGTGTTTTTTTGAGCGGAGGAGTCAGTCCCGCCGAAAAGCTGAGTCGCCATTACGAGTATCAGCAAATCGTTTATCATGGTGTATGAAAATTCATCTGTTTCGTCGCCGTCGTCCGAATGTGCGTCCGAAGCAAGCTGGCGGTTTGCAAGCAACAGCACGATAAGCAGCAGTCTGAAAATATCTTCCTGATTCAATTATCCGCAAACCTCCTTTTAAAGTCTGACAATAAAAGTCCCGATATTGATTTATTCGGCAAATTCCGACAGCGTGAAAACTTTATTATATATGCGTTTTATTGTATAATTATATCATGGAAACCATAGAAGAAAAAAAATTATTGTTGGATGCAAATACGTGCAGGCTTATAAGAGAATACGTCCCTCAGCGCGACACGCTTATGGCTTTGTCGGATTTTTTCGCAACGCTTTCGGATTCGACCAGAATAAAGATTTTGTCCGCGCTGTCCATTTCTCCGATGTGCGTAAACGATATTTCCGTAATGCTGGGGATAAACCAGACAACCGTGTCGCACCAGCTTAAAAATCTGCGTTCGATAGGGGCGGTGGATTACCGCCGTCAGGGGAAGATAAGCTTTTATCACATAAAAAACAAGCGTATTCTGGACGTTATGCTTTCCGCCGCAGAATGTATAGGCTGAAAAAACGGCCGTAAACCTGAAAATAAGCAAAATAAAGTAATAAAATGCAATATTCTGAATTTTTTGCGCGAATCGGGTCGAATTTTCCCGAATGGGGCTTTTAAGCGCGAAAAAGCTCGAAAAACGCCGTTGAAATTCAAAAGCCTTCTCTTGTCCGTATATGTTTAAATATATGGACATTTTTTGTGTTGTATGATAGAATGTAAAAAAAAAGAGCAATCGCGGCAATTGTTTGACCGCGGTTTTCGGAGTAATTCAATCATGCAGGTAATAGGCAATTCTTGGGACGGCGTACTTCAGAACGAGTACGCCAAAGCGTATTTTCAAAAACTTAACGAGCTGGTGGAACAGGAATATTCGCACAATATCGTCTATCCGCCTAAGACCGAAATTTATTCCGCGTTCAAAAACGTTCCTTACGAAGAAGTTAAAGTCGTGATTCTGGGTCAGGACCCTTATCACGGCGCAGGCCAGGCAAACGGTATGGCGTTCGCGGTCGGGAAAGGCGTTCCTCTTCCTCCTTCGCTTGTCAATATTTTCAAGGAAATAGAGGATGATATCGGCTCTGTCCCCAAAGGCAGCACTCTTACAGGTTGGGCAAAGCAGGGCGTTTTACTGCTCAATACCGTGCTTACGGTGCGTCAGGGACAGCCGCGCAGTCATGAAAATCTGGGCTGGCAGCAGTTTACCGACGCGGTTGTCATGCAGCTATCAAAGCGCGAAAAACCCATGGTTTTCATGCTTTGGGGCTCAAACGCGCTAAGTAAAAAACCGCTTGTTGCGCCGCAGCATCTCGTGCTGGAAAGCGTGCATCCCAGTCCGCTTTCCGCTTATCGCGGATTCTTCGGCTGTAAGCATTTTTCCAAAGCCAACGAGTTTCTCAAAGCCAACGGAATTACTCCCGTAGACTGGACTTACGTGGACGACTTGGGGGACTCGCTTGCGTCCTATTATGCCGGGACAAAAAAGATTTTCCGCGCGTAAAAAATATTGTAAATTCTTATTTGTTTCGTCCGTGCTTAATGCTTTTTTACTTCCGTAAACGTAATTAAAAACGGAGTAAGCTTGTTAAGCACGGACTTTTTTAAGCCACAGGAAAAACCAAACGGCAAAATAAGTTACGGCTTTGACGGGTTCAATAAAAGAAGAATGATGTGTTTCGGGCACGTTGCAAATGATTCGGAAAGCATAAAAGAAACCGTGAAAAAGAGCAAAGGCGCACCTTTTTTAATACGTCGGATTTATCGGTTAATGTCGTAAAAAGCGGGTACTATGGTAAATGCGACAAAATTTTCGGAATGTCGAAAAGCGTCGGACAAGCCGAATACTTCGCGCTTTTCGCACATAAACCTTGCAGTAATTTGTCGAAAACGTCATAATACTCGGTTTGTTTCGCTTTTTTTTGCAAGCATTTTGTTTTAACAAGGTACTATTGTCTATTCGACAAGAACCGACAAAGAGCTTAAATAAGCGCACTTTGCCGGTTCTTGCTTTCAGATGCAGTTTTTTCCGTACTTTACGACTTTTATGCTGCCCGTAAGTTTTACGTTTACAAACTCCACGCATTCGCGGCGTTTGTTTTCGCAAATGACGACTTCGCAGTACTCGTCGCTTTTTTCAAAACCGCAGGGAGCCTCCACTTCCTTAAGATAGTATTTGCCCAAAGGCAGATTATCGAAGCAGATTTCCCCGTTGTCGTTGGTCACTCCGCACGCGACGGACTGTCCGCACGCATTGTAAAGCACGAATTTGGCACCGCGCAGTCTGATTTTACCGTTAGCGCAATTTTCCATGACTATACTCCCGTAGATTGATTCATACGCGCCGGGCGTATGTAAAAAATCAGACTGCCTATAATAATTATATTTACAATTTTGCCCGGGTGTGATATAATTTCAATATGTGCATAAAACGCAAAAACAGAATATTTGCCGTTATAATATCGGTTATTATCGCTTTAACGGCGTCGCTTTTGTCGGCTTGCGACAACGGTGAAGTTACGCCGCCGCCGGCGGAAACGGATTTTTCGTCTATTTTCGCGCTGTATGCCGATAACGTGACGGAAATAGCCGTGGGCAACACTTACGGTACGGGCTTTGTAATTTCATGCGACGGTGAAAGCGCGGATATAGCGACCTGTTATCATGTAGCAGGCTCTGACCCCGCGGCGGTTCGGTTTAAGTTTAACGGAGAAAACAATTTCGTCGGCGGCACCGAAAACGTGACGCTATTAGGTTACGACGTCAAATTCGACGTGGCGTTTTACAGGGTGCAAAAGCCCGGCTGCAAGGCGCGCAACCTTTTAACTCCCGCGGAAAACTCTGTTGAGGGGTTAAGAAGCGGAATTTCTCCCGAGGGGACAAAAGTCATTGCCATGGGTAATTCCATGGGCAGGGGAATAGCGGCGTTCGACGGAATAGTCAGCGTCAGTGAAGAAATCGAGCTTTTCGGCGGATATTACAAGCCGTTACTGCGCGTTACCGCCGCGCTTAACGGCGGCAGCAGCGGCGCGCCCGTAATCGACGAAAGCGGCAAAGTCATAGGCATGGGCGTGGGAAGACACAAAAGCAGCGTGGACGGCGCGGGCAACGTTACCGTGGTGACGGACATGAATTACGTCACCCCCGCGGAAATAGTTCTTGCGCTTTACAAAAAGGCGGTTTCGTCCGACAAAGCGGAAATCGTACGACCCGACGTTTCGTTTTCACGCGGCTATGTTACCGAAGATAACGTAACGCGCGAGGAAGTCACGGTTAAGCTTTCTAAAGGCGACAAACGGGTCGAGTTTGTCTGGTCGGGCGGCATGGTTACGCTTAAGTCTTGCGAGGGGTTAAGCGCAGTGACGGGCACCGAATATAATAAGTTTAACGGTAAATCCCTTCCTTCGTCGGTTTCCGGGTTGACTGCAATGATAATAGAAGCGGATTCGGGCGGCGCGCTGGAGTTTGGAGGCGAAAGCGGTTCGCTTATTTTATAGAAAAACGACGGAACAAATCCGTTTTTAAGGAGAAAACAATAATGTACGAAAAAGTGGTTGCAATGCTTGCGCAATATCTCGACGCGGATAAAAATTCCATCACGCGCGAAACAGACCTTAAAAAAGACCTGAAAGCCGACTCTCTCGTGCTGGTGGAGCTTTTGTTTACCCTCGAGGAGGAAACGGGCATAACCGTTGACGACGAGGCGGCGACCAAACTCAATACCGTGGGTGAAATCGTGGATTACATCGAAGCGGCGTTAAAGGATAAAAAATGAACGGCAAAGAAGCGGACAAGCTGACCGACGCGCTTTGCGCCCGAAGCGGAGGACTGCTTTTGCATTGCTGTTGCGGACCCTGCTGCACTTCGGTGGCGGAACGGGTGGTAAAATCGGTCAAACCCGTACTTTATTACTATAACCCCAACATTCATCCTCGCGAGGAATACGACAAAAGATTGCAGGAACTTTATAAGGTTGCGGCGCATTTTAATCTCGAGGTCATCGCCGAGCCTTACGACGAAAACGAATTTATTTCCGCGGTTAAGGGGCTTGAGGGGGAAAGGGAAGGCGGCGCGCGCTGTCCCGTGTGTTTTGAATTGCGGCTTTATAAGACCGCGCTTAAGGCAAAGGAACTGGGACTGAACGCGTTTTGCACCACGCTTACGGTAAGTCCGCATAAAAACGCGGAGATAATCAACAACGTTGGATTTAAGGTGCAGGAAAAAACGGGAGTGACGTGGATTCCGTCCGATTTTAAAAAACGCGACGGGTACCGCCGTTCTATAACGCTGTCCGAAGAGCTTGCTCTTTACAGACAGAATTACTGCGGTTGCGCTTTCGCCGCGGGCAAGGAAATATGATTTAATCACGTTCGGGGGAGAACGCAGCAAAAATTATGACGCTTAAGGAAAAGTTAAAAAATCTGCCCGAAAACAGCGGCGTGTATATAATGCGCGACGCGGGCGGAAACATAATTTACGTCGGTAAAGCCGTGGTTCTGAAAAACAGAGTGCGGCAGTATTTCAATAATTCTCCCAAACTTCCCAAAGTGCAGGCGATGGTGGACAACGTCGCGGACTTCGAGTACATGATAACGCTTACCGAAAAGGACGCGCTTGCGCTTGAAGCCAATCTGATAAGAAAATACAAACCGCATTACAATATTCTTTTAAAGGACGACAAGCACAGTCCTTACATCAAAATCGACCTTAAACAGGAGTATCCGACGATAGAGGTTACGCGAAAAGTCAAACGCGACGGGGCGCGTTATTTCGGACCGTTTTTCAACGGTATTCACGTGTGGGACATCGTGGGCGTGATAAAAAGCGCTTACCGTATGCGCGCGTGCCCCAAGCGTATGGGTAAAAAGGACAGGGCATGCCTTAATTATCATATAGGGTTTTGCAGCGCGCCATGCATGGGTTTTATAAGCAAAGAGGAGTACCGCGAAACCGTGCAAAAAGTCATGCGCTTTTTGTCGGGCTACGACGATACGGCGGAAAAACTTATCGAAGAGCGTATGAACGCCGCAGTCGAGCGGGAGGAATTCGAGCGCGCGATAGTTTACCGCGATCAGCTTGCCATGCTTAAAAAACTGCGTGAACGCACCGTCGCAAACCTCGGAAACGTCACGGACATTGACGCTTTTGCTTACGCCAGCAGCGGAGAATACGGAGTGGTATCCGTGGCGCTTGTGCGCGGAAATAAAATGATGGGCGTAAAAAATTACCGCATAAACGACGCGTCCATGACGACGGAAGAACTGTTTTCGACTTTTCTGGGGCAGTATTACGCTTTGGATAACGAGTTGCCCCAGGAAATCTGTCTTGAAGAGGAATTCGATACGAAAGCGCTTTCGGAATACCTCGGGACGCTGACGGGTAAACCGCCGCTCATTACTTTTCCCAAAAAGGGCGCAAGGGCAAGGCTTGTAAAAACCGCCCATTCAAACGCGTCCGATTACCTAGTTAAATCCTCGGAAAAACTTGAGCGGGAAAAGGACATGACTCTGGGCGCCGTCAGACAGCTTGAAAAAATACTTGGAATAAAAAGCGCGCGCAGGATAGAGTGCTACGACATATCCAACATAAGCGGAGTGGACAAGGTTGCGTCCCAGTCGGTGTTTATCGACGGAAAATCTTCGCCGTCGGATTACCGCAAGTACAAAATAAAAACCGTGGAAGGCGCCGACGACTTCAAGTGTATGGAAGAAGTAATCAAAAGGCGGCTTCAGCGCGCGTCAAACGACGACAAGTTTTCCTATCTTCCCGACCTTATCGTCATCGACGGCGGCAAAGGTCAGCTTTCAAGCGCGTACGGAGTCATGACTTCTTTGGGTTACGACATTCCCATGGTGGGGCTTGCCAAACGCGAGGAGGAAATTTTTACGCCCTTTTCCCCCGACCCGATAGTACTGAAAAAAGACAATTACGCGCTGCGGCTGCTTCAGCGCGTCCGCGACGAGGCGCACCGCTTTGCGATAACTTATCACCGAAAGCTAAGGGGCAAAAGATATTATTCGGAGCTGGACGATATTCCCGGAGTGGGCAAAAAACGCCGCGCAATTTTACTTAAGGCGTTTGAAAATTACGAGGACCTAAAAAACGCCGACGCTCGGACGCTTGCCGCCATAGAGGGGATAGATTCCGCCACCGCGCAAAACGTATACGACTATTTTCACAACAATCCCGACGGACAAAAAGTTTGATATTTATCCGCCGCGGTTGTATAATCATACGGTAAAACTTTTTTTCGGAGCATTTTAATGAAATACGAACTGATATTCTGCGATTTCGACGGCACGCTTTTAAGAAACGATTTTACGGTGGGCGAAAAGTCCGTAAAGGCGATAAAGGACTATATTTCGCGCGGCGGTAATTTCGTTGTCTGTACGGGAAGAATGTCGCGCTCCATGGACGGCTGGCTGGATTATCTCGGGATAGGTAAACAGCGCATTGCCGTAGCAGGTTTTCAGGGGACGCATATTGCCGACACGTCGGGCAACCTGCTTTACTGCAATTATATTTCTCCCGATTCCGTTTATAAGATAATGGAACTTGGCAAGCGTCTCGGCGTATATACTCACTTTTACGACCCCGACTGGGTGTATGTGGAAGAGGAAAACGAAATTAACCGGGAGTACCGAAGGATTACGTCCGTTCCTCTTAAAGTCGTGGGAGATTTGTGTAAGTACATTAAAAGTCACCCCGACCTTAAAGTGGTAAAAGCTATGGCGGTGGCTCCTGCGGATAAACTTGACGAAGTGCGTGCGGAATACGAAAAGCTGGTCATAAATGACGTGCAGTTTCAGTACTCAAGCGATAATTTCATCGATTTCGTAAGTAAGAACGGCGGCAAAGGCGAAGCACTCAGGAAAGTGGCGGCTCTTTTAAACGTACCCATGGAAAAAACCATAGCGATGGGCGACCACCAGAACGACGTTTCCATGCTTAAGGCTGCGGGGCTGGGAATAGCGGTCGCCAACGCGCGGGAGGAAGTAAAGAAGGCGGCGGATTACGTCACGGTAAGCAACGACGAGGACGCCGTGGCTGAAATCATAAATAAATTTTGCGGGGAATGAAATATGGCTAAACTTAAATTAACCGAGCTTCAGGAAAACGAAACCGACGTAAAAATCAAGGATTTTGCCGACCGTCTTAACCTTGAAATTCTGCATCGGGGAAAAAAACGCACCATGCACATAGCGACTTTCAACGTCAACCGTCCCGGGCTTCAGCTTGCGGGATATTACGAGCATTTTTCCGCCGAGCGCGTCCAGGTAATCGGGGAGCAGGAGATGTCTTATCTTAAGCACAAGTCCGCTTCCGAGCGCGTCGTCGCGTGCGAAAATCTTTGTAAATTCGACTTTCCCTGCCTTGTGCTCACCACCGTTCTGGAACCCGTGCCGGAGCTTATGGCGGCGGCGGAAAAATACGGTCGGAATATCTTCCGTTCTTCGTTGCGCACGACTGCGTTCGTAAACGAATTGAGTATTTATCTCAACGAACTTCTTGCCCCCACCGAAACCATACACGGCGTTTTGGTGGACCTTTTCGGCGTGGGCGTGCTTATCATCGGCAACTCCAGCATCGGTAAATCCGAAACCGCATTGGAGCTTATTCAGCGCGGGCACAGACTGGTCGCGGACGATGCTGTTTGCGTAAAGCGCATATCCGACAAACTCGTGGGGACTTGTCCTGCCAACATCAGACATTTTATGGAGCTTCGCGGCATCGGACTTATAGATATACGCGCGATGTACGGCGCAGGCGCAATACGCGAAACCAAGGTCGTCGACCTTGTGGTAAAGCTTGAGAGGTGGGACGAAAACAAGCAATACGACCGTCTGGGAGACGAAGTAAATTACTATACGCTTTTGGAAACCGAGCTTCCCATGTACGTCATACCCGTAAAGCCGGGAAGAAACCTTTCGGTCATTCTGGAGGTTGCCGCGCGCAACCACAGGCTTAAAACCATGGGGTTCAGCGCACTTGACGAGCTTAAAAACCGTATCGCCGCCAATTCTTCTTCGGAAGAACAGTTGCAGGAGCAGCATTGACCGAAAAACGCTGAAGCCGGCGTTCGGTGGCGTTTAAAAACGACGCAAGATATTTAATTTTTTTGATTATGTTGTTTTGCGCGGCTTTTGCATTGTTGACAATAAATCGGATAAAGTGATAAAATATTGTCAGTTGAATATTATATATTTTACGATTATTGCATAAGAGTTTTATGAGTCGCGGTAATTGCAAAACCTGTTTTTGCGCGCCGCGATTTTTAAATTACCTAAAAGGAGACGACATATTATGGATTTACAGAAATTACGCGATATGATGGCGGACTGCGAGTGCGGACACAAGCACGATTTCGACCTTGAAGCACTGGAAATAGGCAGCGGCATAATCGATAAAACAGGCGAAATTTTAAAGCGTTACAATTTTCCGAAAAAAATCCTTATGGTGGCGGACGTCAATTCTTTCAGGGTTACCAAAGGACTTTACGAGCAGCTTTTAAGCGAAGGATTTACCGTGGAACTGCGCGTTTACGACGACATGAAAGTCGCCGATATGCGCGAGGTGGAGGAACTCGAAAAACTTCTGGCGCGCGTGGACGGCTGTCTGTCCGTAGGTACCGGGTCGGTAAACGATATCTGCAGACTTTCTTCTTACCGCGCGGATAAGCAGTTTGCGATTTTTGCGACCGCGCCGTCAATGGACGGATTCGCTTCCGACAGCGCGCCCATCACAAAGGGTAACTTTAAACTCTCATACCCGTGCCGTCAGCCGCGCATTATAATCGCGGACACTAAAATCCTTGCCGATTCGCCTACCGAGCTTAAGGCGGCGGGATTCGGCGACGTCATGGCAAAATACATCGCCATTGCGGACTGGCGCGTGGCTAACCTTGTTCACGGCGATTATTACTGCGAGCGCGTTGCCTCTTTCGTGCGTAATGCGGTCGCGAAAATGGCGGCGCTTGCGGATAAGGTTTCCGTGCGCGACGAGGAGGCGGCGGCAGCCGTCATGGAAACGCTTGTGCTTACGGGCATAGCCATGCAGCTTGCAAAATGCACGCGACCCGCTTCGGGCACCGAACATATTATTTCCCACTATTGGGAGTGCAAAAAGCTGGAAAAAGGCGTGATTTCGGATTTTCACGGCAAGAAAGTGGGCGTAGCCACACTGGTGGTCGCCGATATTTACCATAAGCTTAGCCGAATCGAAAAGGTAAGCGCGCACAAGGAAACGCCCGACTGGCAGGATATTCAGTCTCATTACGGTCCTGCGCTTACGCCCGATATGATGAAGCTTAACCTTCCCGATACCATCGTCAACGAAATTCCGCCCCGACTTATAGAGGAAAAATGGGACGAGATAAGGAAGATAATCGAGGAGGAAATTCCCTCTACGGAAACGCTTAAAAAGCTTTACGCCGCGGCGCACGCGGTGACCACGCCCGAAGAAATCGCCGTGGACCGCGAGCTTTTCGACGAAGGCATAAGGTATCATGTCTATATGCGCAGAAGAGTAACTATAATGCGGCTTTTGCCCATGCTGGATATCGACCCGCTTAAAGTATACAAGTCAAACAAGTAAAAGAAAAACCCGTGTCGTAAAATGTCGGCGCGGGTTTTCGGCAATTTTTACCGTGCGGAAACAGGGATAAAAAAGTTAAAAAACGTAAAAATCGTGCAATCCGCTTGATTTAATCGCAACGATATTGTATAATAACGATACTGTGCTAAGCGGGGAGCCAGCGGTGCCCTGTACCTACAATCCGCTACAGTAGGGCTGAATGCCGCCCGCGGTGCGACTTGTGGAAGGCAGTTGCCGTATAAGTGACGTTGATACCAAGGTCTTGTGCAATGTTATACCGTGAACCGTGTCAGGGCGGGGACGCAGCAGCACTAAGCGGACCATAACGTGTGCCACGAGGTAGCTTTGGAGGAGTTAACTGTCGGAAGAACGCTTCGGCTTGACGTATCAAAGGCGGATGCACAGTTTTTTTGCAAACAGCGTTGAGAGGAGAGCGTATTCGTTCTTCTCTCAATATCTTAAATGACGGAAAGTCGTTTTTTGTCGGGCTTTATTCCGTCGGCGCAGATTTAGAATTTATTATTGACTCGGGAAGAATTTGCCATGGATAACGATAAACTGAATAATAATAATAATACGGCGTCTTCCTTAACGGACGACGGTTCGGATACGGCAGCCGCGAATAACATTGCGCTTACCGAAAAAGAAATAAGAAAACGCGAAA
This sequence comes from uncultured Eubacteriales bacterium, assembly GCA_900543755.1. Classification (GTDB taxonomy): domain Bacteria; phylum Bacillota; class Clostridia; order Christensenellales; family Pumilibacteraceae; genus UBA10677. The sequence continues at coordinate 11,369 of UQSP01000015.1, read as the reverse complement.
AACGGGCGGCAAACCAGATAGTTTATTCCAAAAGCGAGGAGTGGATTAACCGCATCAGTCATCTTGCGGGCGCGGGTCTTGCGCTTATCGGGTCGGTGCTGATGATAATCAAGGTGTGTTTGTCCGGACTCGGCGCGCTTGCGATTGTGTCGGTATGCCTGTATTCTTTCTCTCTTTTGATTCTTTATATTATGAGTACGCTTTATCATTGGCAGCCGGTCGGAAAGCGCCGCCGCGCGGTGTTCCGCCGTTTCGACCACTGCTCAATAGCGCTTCTGATAGCGGGTACTTACGCGCCCTTTATGCTGATAGACATGTACGCGCAAAACAAAGTGTGGGCGATTGTGATTGCAAGCGTGGTGCTCGGGTTTGCGGTACTTTCCTGCGTGTTTAACGCAATCGACGTAAACAAGTTCAAAGTTTACTGCCTTATTTCTTACGTCGTCATGGGCTGGGCGTGCGTAATACGCATTGATTTGCTGGTCGCCAATCTGCCTGCGTTCTTTCTGCTGATAGGCGGCGGCGTGATTTATACCCTGGGCATAATTTTTTACAGAATAAAGTCTATACCGTACAATCACGCGATTTGGCATTTTTTCGTGCTTGCCGGCTCGATATTGCATTTTGCGTCCATATATTTTTTCGTCATACCGTAAGAGGAGTTTGTTATGTATAAGAAAATCAATCCGGATATGAATTTCGTGGGAAGAGAGCTTGAGGTTCTCGATTTCTGGAAGAAAAACAAAATTTTCGAAAAGACTCTGGAAAAAACCAAAGACGGCGAGGAGTTTTCCTTTTACGACGGTCCGCCGACGGCAAACGGCAAACCGCACATAGGACATATTATTACGCGCGTAATGAAAGACATTATTCCGCGCTTTAAAACCATGAAAGGATATCACGCCACGCGTATAGCCGGCTGGGACACTCACGGGCTTCCCGTGGAGCTTGAAGTGGAAAAGCAGCTTGGCATGGACGGCAAACAGGATATCGAGAAGTACGGTATCGAGCCTTTTATAAAAAAATGCAAGGAAAGCGTTTGGAAATATAAGTCGGAATGGGAAAAAATGTCCGACAGAGTGGGTTATTGGGTGGATATGGAGCACCCTTACATCACTTACAATGACACTTATATCGAGTCCGTCTGGTGGTCGCTTAAAAACATATTCGACCGCGGGCTGATTTACAAAGGGCACAAAATAGTACCGTATTGCCCGCGCTGCGGAACGGCGCTTTCTTCGCACGAAGTGGCGCAGGGATACAAGGACGTGGAGGAAAAGTCCGCCGCGGTGTCCTTTAAAGTCAAGGGACAGGCGGATACCTATATTGTCGCCTGGACGACCACGCCGTGGACGCTTCCCTCAAACGTTGCGCTGTGTATGGGACCTGCGTTTGATTACGCAACCGTGGAAAGCGACGGTAAAAAATACATCATGGCGGAAAAACGCATCCCCGAATATTTCAAGGAGGGCGAGTATACCGTTTTGTCCGTCAGAAAAGGCGCGGATTTCGCAGGTACCGAATACGAGCCTCTTTACGCAAACTACAACGGCCCCAAGAAATCGCATTATGTGGTGACCGACGGTTACGTTACGCTTGACGACGGCACGGGAGTCGTGCATATCGCGCCCGCGTTCGGCGAGGATGACGCCAGAATAGGCAGACAAAACGACCTTCCTTTCGTCCAGATGGTGGACGAGCGCGGCAAAATGAGCAAAGGCGCGCCCTTCGAGGGTACTTTCTGTAAGGACGCCGACAAGCTTATCCTTAAGGACCTTAAGTCACGCGGCCTGCTTTTCAAGGAAATAATGTTTACTCACAGCTATCCTTTCTGCTGGCGCTGCGATACGCCGCTTCTTTATTACGCGCGTTCCACCTGGTTTATTTCCATGACCAAAGTAAGGGAACAGCTTATGAAAAACAACGCGTCCGTCAACTGGATGCCCGAATCCATCGGAAAGGGCAGAATGGGCAACTTCCTCGAAAACGTCATCGATTGGGGACTGTCGCGCGAAAGATACTGGGGTACTCCGCTTCCGATATGGGTTTGCGACGAGTGCGGCGAAACTTTGGCAATAGGCTCTAAAGCCGAGCTTAAGGAAAAGGGCGGACTTACGGGCGACATAGAACTTCATAAGCCCTACGTCGACGCGGTTACGATAAAATGTCCCAAGTGCGGCAAAACAATGCACCGCACGCCCGAAGTCATCGACTGCTGGTACGACTCCGGTTCCATGCCCTTTGCTCAGCTGCATTATCCGTTTGAAAACAAGGATAAATTCGAAAAGACTTTCCCCGCTCAGTTTATTTCCGAGGCGGTCGACCAGACGCGCGGCTGGTTCTATACTTTGCTTGCCATTTCCACGCTTTTGTTTGACAAAGCGCCGTTTGAAAACTGCATAGTTTTAGGCCACGTCAACGACAAGAACGGCATCAAAATGAGCAAGCACAAGGGCAACGTCGTCGACCCGTGGTCTGTACTCGACAAACAGGGTGCGGACGCCGTAAGATGGTATTTCTACACCAATTCCAGTCCCTGGATACCTTCGCGATTCTACGATGAAGCCGTAAGCGAAGTCCAGCGTAAATTTTTGGGAACTTTGTTCAACACTTATTCTTTCTACGTTCTTTACGCCGAAATCGATAAGTTCGACCCGTCGAAATATTCGCTTGACGATTGCCGGCTTAACATGATGGACAAGTGGATTTTGTCTTCGCTCAATTCGCTTGTGGCTTTTGTGGACGACTCGCTGGAAAATTACAAGATTACCGAAAGCGCAAGGGCTATAAGCGATTTTACCGACGCGCTCAGCAACTGGTACGTCAGAAGATGCCGCGAGCGCTTCTGGGGCAGCGACATGACCGAGGACAAGAAAGCGGCTTACATGACGCTGTTCACGGTTCTCGAAACTCTGTCGCGGCTTACCGCGCCGTTTATTCCTTTCATGGCGGAGGAAATATACCGCAACATCGTGGTGTCGGTTTTCCCCGACGCGCCCGAATCGGTGCATCTCGCGTCTTTCCCCGCGTGCAACGAAAAATATATCGACAAAGCTCTCGAAGCGGGCATGACGGTTGCCGAAAACGCCGCTATCCTGGGGCGTGCGGCGCGTAACTTATCGGGAATCAAAAACCGTCAGCCGCTTAAGAAAATCATTCTTTGCGGCGGTCAGTCCGAAAATCTCGATTCCGAACTTCTTTCCGTCATCCGCGACGAGCTTAACGTCAAAGACATCGAGTACGCTGCGGATGCGGGCGGATACGTTTCCTATGAGGTCAAACCTCAGCTTAAAACACTGGGACCCAAATACGGCTCGCGCTTAGGGAAAATCAGACAGTATCTTGCCGCCAACGCGGAGAAGATTGTAAACGGATTAAAGGAATCCGATACGTATTCCTTCGATATCGACGGCGAGCAAATAGACCTTACCAAAGACGACCTGCTTATTTCGGTGCTGAGCAAAGAAGGCTATTCCGTTCAGTCCGACAAAGGCATGACCGTCATTCTCGACACTGCTTTAGACAAAGAACTGATTGAAGAAGGCTATATGCGCGAAATCGTTTCCAAAATTCAGACGATGCGTAAAGAGGCGGGATTCGAAGTCACCGATCATATAAGGATTCGTTATTTCGGCGACGAAGAAATAGAAAAAGTTTTCAACAAATACATTCAGGAAATAGCTTCCGACGTCCTTGCCGACGAGATTATAGGCGGTAAAAGCTGCAACGATTTCAAGGAATGGGATATCAACGGCAAGAACGTAGGTATAAAGGTTAGCAAGATATGACCGCAAACGACTGGAAGGACTACGAGATAATTGCGGCGGGCGACGGCGAAAAACTTGAAAGGTGGAAAGACGTGTTTCTTTTGCGCCCCGACCCCCAGGCAATATGGAAAGCTCCGTTCGACCTTAAAAGTTACAAGGGCTTAAACGCCGTGTATATCCGCGCATCCGACGGCGGCGGCAGATGGAAAGTGCTTCGGCCTTTTCCTTCCGAGTGGACGGTGGAGTGGCGCAATCTCAAATTTCTGGTAAAACCCATGGGGTTCAAGCATACGGGACTGTTCCCCGAGCAAGCCGCTAACTGGGACAAAACGGGCAGAATGTGCAAAGATTCGCATGAGCGCGTAAACGTACTCAACCTATTCGGTTACACGGGCGGGGCAAGCGTTGCGCTGGCAGCTTCCGGCGCGTTCGTCACGCACGTGGACGCGGCGAAAGGCATGGTGGAAAGGTGCAGGCAAAACGCACGGTTAAGCGGCGTTCCGGAGGACGGAATACGCTACATCGTGGACGACTGTAAAAAGTTCGTTTTGCGCGAAATAAAGCGCGGAAAAAAATATAACGCCGTGCTTATGGACCCGCCCAGCTACGGCAGGGGACCTTCGGGCGAAATGTGGAAGCTTGAGGACAGTCTTTACGAGCTTGCTTCGCTGGTGCGCGAAGTGCTGGACAGGCCGCTTTTTTACCTCATAAACAGTTATACGACGGGACTTCAGCCCACTGTGATAAAAAACATTCTTTCGCTTGTCATGCACGGCGAAAAAGGAAGTGCGGACGCATACGAACTTACCTTGCCCGTATCGGACAAGTCGATGGGAGAAACGGAACTTCCCTGCGGTTGCAGCGGATTGTGGACAAAAAAATAAATCGGTTTCGGATTCAAATGGCAGACAACTTACTTACAATTTTATACGAGGACAATCACCTTATCGTGGTTCTTAAACCCCAGAACGTTCCTTCTCAGGGCGATTCCACGGGGGATAAGGATCTTCTTTCCATGGTTAAGGATTACATCAAGGAAACTTACGATAAAAAAGGCGAGGCGTTTGCGGGGCTTGTGCACAGACTGGACAGACCCACCGGCGGAGTTATGGTTTTTGCTAAAACAAGCAAGGCCGCCGCAAGACTGTCGGAGCAGATAAAGGACGGCAGTTTTGAAAAACGCTATCTCGCGGTAGTGGTGGGTACTCCGCGCGACCGTCAGGCAAGGCTTTCCGATTATCTATTTAAAGACGAGAAAAACAATACCGTGAAAGTAGTGCCCGCCGCCATAGAGGGCGCAAAAAGAGCGGAACTCGTTTACAAAGTTCTGGAGACCACGCCTAAGCTTACGCTTGTGGACATCAAGCTGCTTACGGGCAGGTCGCATCAGGCGCGCGTTCAGATGCAGCATATCGGCACGCCTATATTCGGCGACGTGCGCTACGGCGGCGATACGCTGGCAAAAGGTCACAACCTTGCGCTGTGGGCGTACGAATTGAGGTTTTATCATCCTGTAACCAAGCTTCCCATGGTTTTCGTGGCTTATCCGCCGCTCGATAAAACGCCGTGGAAGTTTTTCGAGATAGAGCGTCACGTCAATGTGGTCGCTCCACGCTGAACAAGTAAATTTATTCCATATAAAAGGAGACAAATAATATGATTATCTATTCCTGCATCGAAAATCTTTTGCAGTATGCCCAGTCGCATCTGCTTCTTGACGATCTGGACGTTATCTATGTGCGCAATAAGCTTATGCAAAGCCTTAAGCTTGAAGATTACGTGCAGTACGAAACGGACGTTGACGCAATAGAAGAAATGACCTGTCCCGACGCGGTGCTCAATCCCATTGTGGACTACGCAGTCGAAAACGGCATCATCACCGAGGACGGAAGGGAAGAATTTGCCGACAAAATCATGGATACCGTCAGCCTTAAGCCCAGCGAAATCGTCGATATGTTTGAAAGTCTTCACTCTACTTCGCCCGCAAAAGCGTTTGACTGGCTGTACGATTACTCGATTAAAAACGATTACGTAAAGCAAACCAAAATCGCCAAAAACAAGCATTGGGAAGCAAAGTCCACTAAAGGCAAAATCGAAATCACCATTAATCTTTCGCGTCCCGAAAAGAATAATAAGGATACCGCAAAACTGCTTAAGCAGAAAAACACCTCTTATCCGCCTTGCATGATTTGTAAGGAAAACGAGGGATATGCGGGTCACGGAGTGTTCCGCCAGACCTTGCGCACTATTCCGCTTACCTTGGGCGGGGAGGAGTGGTTCTGGCAGTTTTCGCCCTATTCCTATTTCAATCAGCACGGTATAGCGATAAACTCCGAGCATACTCCCATGAAAGTGGATACTTCCACCGTGCAAAAACTTTTGGACTTTGTCGATTACAATCCTTCGTATTTCATCGGCTGCAACGCCGCGCTTCCCATCGTGGGCGGCTCCATACTCACGCACGACCACTTCCAGGCGGGACTTAAACAGCTGCCCATGCACAAGGCTCCTTATTTAAAACGCTTTAAGTCCGCCGAATATCCCTATATCGATACGGGAATCGTGGATTGGTACAATTCCGTTATTCGCCTTGAAAGCACTAACAAGAAAATGCTTGTCGAGTACGCCGGCAAAATCATATCTGCGTGGAAGGCTTACTCGGACGAAAGCGTGGGTATCATCGGCGCCGACGAAAGCGGTCAGCATAACGCCGTGACGCCTATCGCAAGAAAATCAAACGACGGCAAGTACATTGTGGAGCTTATTTTGCGCAACAACTGCACGTCCGAACAATTCCCTGACGGCATATATCACGTCCACCCGGAATATCAGAACATTAAGTCCGAGTCGATAGGGCTTATTGAGGCTATGGGATTGTTTATTCTTCCCGGCAGACTGGACCGTCAGCTTGCGGAAGTCCGGCAGTATTTGACCCGTGAAGTCAAATATTCGCGTGAAAAACTTGCCGACGACATGAAAGTGCATGCCGACATGATTGAAAAACTTATGAAGGAAAATCCCAAATGCACGCCTAAAGAAGCCGAACTTAACGTCAAAGACGAGGTTAACCGCGTCTGCGAATGTATTCTCGACAACACCGCTGTATTCAAAAAGGACGAGGCGGGCGTCGCGGCTTTTGAAAAATTTCTTTCCTCTCTCGGTATAGAGGCAAAATAAGACCGATTACGCGCTTAAGTCGGCGGAACGGACGGAATAAATCCGCCCGTTTTGTCGTATTTAAGACGCAGCGAGTTTATTCCGTTTATACTTTTTACACACTATAAAAAGAGGGCGCAAAATTGTTTTATGTCGTTTACCCGAAAAGGAGTTAATACCATGCTGAAGAAAATAAAAACAGTCCTTTTAATCGCGGCGTTGTCGCTTTCGTTCTGGGCGTTTTGCGCGTGCGCGCCAAAAACCGAAACTTTTACCGTTACGGTATCGGGAGGTACGGGCGGCGGGGAGTACGCGTCGGGCTCGGAATGTACCGTTACCGCTGTAATTGATGATGGCAGCGAATTTTTAAGGTGGGAGGAAAACGGAGTAACCGTTTCCGAAAGCAATCCTTATACTTTCACCGTCAGTCGCAACATCAGTTTAACTGCGGTAACCGAGCTTAAATCAACAAAAGAATATACCGTTACGGTTTCGGGCGGCACTGGCGGCGGGACTTTCCCCGCGGGTGCGTCCGTTACCGTGACCGCTGACGTCGGTGCGGGCGAGAAATTCGTCGGCTGGTTTACGGACGGCGTAAACGTATCAAGCGACGTAAGTTATACATTCACGGTGGAAAAAGACACGGCTCTTACCGCGGTGACTGCTCCCTTGGCGACGGCGGGTGCGTTTAACGGCAAGTGGGTAAGCGCGGACAAAACCCTAAACTTCAGCGACATGACGCTTACGGGCGCGGAGGAGTTCTATCTTACCGACGCTTCGGGCGAGGGCGCGGAAACCGTGCTTAATGCGGTTATAGACGGCGCGGCTTATACTTTTTCGCTTAACAAGGACGGCAGACTTATACTTAAATCCCTGTCCGACGGAACCGAAACCGAATTTATGCCTTATGACGCGCGGTTCAACGGGCTTTGGACAATAGAGGACTCGGATATATATACTCTTTTTATTCAGAAAGCAGATAAGGACGGTAATTTCGGCTGGACTCTTATCAATGCGGACGGTTCTCTTTACGATGAGGATTTGCGTTACACGGCAAAGACTCGGCTGGTTTTCGACGGAGTTAAGCCTGTTGTACAGTTCGTAAGCAGTGCAAATATAGTTTACGTTGTGGATGAAAACGGTTTCGTAACCGCTCCCGACGAAAATCTCGTATACATTCCTGCGGACAACGCCTTTTATGATTTTTACGTGACCCAAAGCGGCAGGAACATTAAACTCGATACTTCCGCCAAAACCGTAAATGTGGAGGGTAAAACCTTTAATTACAATGTTTCGACCTGCGAATACGGTTCATGTATCCGTTTTATCGCAGACAAAGAAGAATGTTTTCTCGTCTATTCGACTGACGGCGCCGTTCTGTACGGCACAAATGAGCCCGAAAATGCCGTTAAAGCGGATTTGACGTCGCTTACGGGAGAATGGGTGGGCGCAGTTAATTTCACCGTAGACGGCGAAAACGTTTATATCGGCGGCGAAAGATATGAGATTAAAGGTACGGTCAAGGAAAACGCCGTAGTATTTTCTTTCACGGCGGACGACGTGACTTACGGACTTTACCCCGTCGGCTACGGTAAAGGAGTTATCGCAGTTGCGGACTTAAAGACGGACAGGGGAGTTTACTGCGTTTCCAAGGCGGTTGCCGATGCCTTTAAGGGGGAATACGGCGCTTTAACGGTGGGCGGCGATTATTCCGTTACGCTCGACGGAGTTACGAAAAACGCATTTTTTACCGCATTGCCCGATTTTGAAAGGGCGTTAAACGAGCCCTCGGGACTTGAGGATATCGGCATCGCGGCGCTTTGTGTGGAAGAAGGCTCTTACCTTGTCTGGGCGGAAGAAGGCGTTTTAGCGTTAATTGAAAAAAGCGAAGAGAGTTACATTGTTTCGCGGGCGTTTTATTCGGCTGACGCTACGGAAAAACTGAAAACTTCTCTTAAAGCAGGTCTTAATTCCGAAAGCGACCTTTATACGACGGGCGGAACTAATCCCGTTACCGTTTCTTTGGATTTTGACAGCAGTCGGATTTCATACAACGGCGCGCCCTATCCGTTCGAATACGGTTATTATATAAATGCGGAAGCTGCAGCGGAACATACAGCATTATTGTTTGAGGCGCAAGGAAAACGCTTTGCTTTGTACAGATACTTCGAGATGCCTTACGTTGTGCTTGAAAATCTTTCCGACGGCGAAAAACGTTCGTTCGTTTCCACGGAGGAATTTTCGGAAATTCTCAACTCTTCGTTTGTGCTGAAAGGGGCAGTTATCGACGAAAGCATAAGTTTTGCCGCCGACGGAACCCTCAGCATCACCGAGGCTGATTTTTCGCTTACGGGCGACGCTACCGAAACAAATATATGTGAATACTCTTTGTCAAAAGACAACAAAGGAGTCTTTGTTGTTACGGCTGTCACATACTCGGACGGAGCAATGTTCGAAACGCTTATTTACTGCGCCGAGGATTATAACAGCCTTCAATCGGTCAAGGGGACGTTCATTCGCTCCACCGATTTAATCAAACTCGAGGCAGTGGGGGATTATTTTACCTCCGATTTTACACCTGCGTTTAAGGTTCTGCCCGATTTTACTTTTCTTTATAATGACGGCGAAAGTCTTGACGATTATTACGGCGATCCCGAAACGTTCGACTCGGTGTCTGTGGACGGCAACACGGTAACAGCTTCGATTACTTACGGATCCGGTGCGTCCGCTTACATTTTTACCGCGGTTTTTGAAAACGGTAACGTTACGCTTTCGGAATACGGCGAGACGGTAGGCGAATATTTCAAGCCGGAAATCGACCCCAACGGTTTTATGGGGACTTACAGCGTGACGGTAGAAGAAGCGGGGAAATCGGCAGTTAAAACCGTGGTTGTAGGCGCCGCAACCGATTCCGTCAACGCCGAATTTCAGCCTTTTGTGACCGTCGACGGAGAAGAAGCGTCTGAAGTCAAGGTATCGTTAAACAGCTCGGGTTTACATGAACTGACGTTTGAAGTTGCGGAGGATGCGGGCGTAAAATGCTATACCGCGGTTCTTCAAAGCGGTAGAATAGATTTTTACCGTGAAGGGGTTATTTGTCAAACTCGTCCCACCGTTCCCGCTCCCGCATGGGATTTGTCGGTGCTTTCGGGTATGAATTCCGTCTATACATTGTCCGACGAATACGGCGACGAGTACCGTCTTGACTGCGTTTTCAAAGCTGACGGGAAAATTCCCGTTTTCCGAATTGCGGCGAAGGACGGCTCGGCAGAATTGTATCTTACCAAATACAGCGTCACTTATTCGGCGGGTGCATTCACGGTGGACGTAAGTTCGCCTTTGGGGTTAAGCGTGCGTATAAGCGCGCTCGCTCAGGGCGGACAGTATGACGTGAGTTTCACTCCTTATCCCGACGAAGAGTAAAAATGACTTCGGGTTACTACGCTTATGCCGTTAACTTTAAAATAATTTTTAATCGGCTATAACGCTTAATGTCTTAAAAATAATTTTTTAATTCCGTAATTAACCGTAGTTTCACGTTTTCTATCGCAACATTAAACAAAAGAAATTTTTAAGCATAAGCCTGAATATTTACAAAATCAAAAAAGGAATATCATTAAAACATGAAGATTTTGATTGCATCAGATTTGCACGGTTCGGAATTTTATACGCGTGCGCTCATCGAAGAAGCGGACAAAAGAAAAGCAGACAAAATACTGCTTTTGGGCGACCTTTATTATCACGGTCCCAGAAATCCGCTGCCCAAAGGTTATGCGCCCATGAAAGTGGCGGAGCTTCTTAACGGGAATAAAGATAAGATTATTGCGGTGCGCGGCAACTGCGACGCAGATGTCGACTGCATGATTTCCGAGTTTCCGCTCTGTAAAGATGTTCAGCTTTTCGTTGACGGCAAAACCTGGTTTTGTACGCACGGACACGGATTTTCGTTCGATAATCTGCCGCCTCTTCCTTTTGGCGCGGTCTTTTTGCAGGGGCATACTCACGTTCCTGTCTGCACGGAAAAGGACGGTATATTATTGCTTAATCCGGGTTCAGTTTCGCTTCCCAAAGAAAATTCGGCAAATTCGTTTTTGTGGTACGACGGCGAATTTCGCGCCTGCACGCTTGCCGAATAAATTCACCTTATGTTTAATAATGCAAATGCAAAACTTTTCCGCTTATAAGTTGCATTAGCCTGACTGACTTGCGGATTTTTCTATCCATAATTCCATAAAAGTTTCACGACCTTTGTTAAAGTGGCGGATTGTATACCCTTAAAAAATGATTATAATTCCCATATTATAAATTGCAAACACTCGGGGGTTAAAATGTTTAAATTCGACAGATTATTTTTAACGATGGAAAAAAAGGCGTTTCCACATACAGGCTTAGGGAAGAATCTGTCTCTTATACACATCTCCGAGCCCACGAGACATGCGCAGATCT
>UQSP01000014.1 GCA_900543755.1 uncultured Eubacteriales bacterium | reverse complement strand
GCCGGGACATTTTCGGCAAACACGAGCCCGGATATATCTTTTCGGACAGTTACGACTTCGTCCAAAGCGTGGCGTTATTCTTATGCGGCCACTTCGGAGAGTATTTGGACGATGTACTTTATGTCTCCAAAAGAGGCAAACCGAGAACGATAAAGACGGAGTGTTATCTCATCGTCACCAAAATGGTGTCAAGAGATTACAGAATTTTCTGTAAATGCCAAAGCCTTGAAATCACAAGAGAAGAACCGAAACCCGAATATGGACATCAGTCAGACGAAGAACAAGACTACTCACGAGCAGACGAGATCGCGGCTTCCCTTAACCTTACGGAAAATATGAATCTTGCGCTCGATTACCGTATGTCGGGCTTGAGTTATCCCGAAATAGCGAAACTGCTTTCGAGAGCGGTAAGCACGGTATATGAATACTTCGAGAAAATGCGTGCGAGGTATTCCGCGATATACGGATAGATTTTTAACTGCACATTTCATTAGAGGCGGTTGCTTGCTATAAAGCAACTGCCTTTTCTCATGTTCCTCGGTGCATAATTTCTACAATATTTTTTCAAAGTGGCAAAAAACCTGCCCCTTTGATTTGTATGCTTATGAAAAAGTTTTTTGAATACGTCAAAAACTGTCGTATTTGCGTGCTAAAACTTTCGCTGAAATGAAAATTTGCAGCGAACAAGCAGAAAAACTTTTTCAAATAAGAAAATAGTCTTCCTATTTGACTGCTACATTGTGGAAAAAGCAAGCGAAAAACTTTTTCAAAGTGGCAAGAAACCTTGCCGGTTTGACTTGTAGAATTATTCCAAGGAATTTCGTAAAGGTGCAAAAACCTTGCGAGTTTAAGGTTTAAGCTATGCAAAAAATACAAGGAGGAAAAAAAGCAATGCCTTACAAAGCAGCAAAAATCTCGTTTGACGGAAGTCATTACATCGCCACCCCGAAGGAAAACTTTCCGCAGGGACATAAGCGACGACGGGCAGCCATTCCGTCAACACCCAAAGAGGTCGAACAAAAAGCGCAATTCGAAGCCGCCTACAAGGAAAGTCAAAAACTGCCGCGCAAAGAACGCAAAGCATGTATGCAAAAAGCTATGGAAGAGGCGATCCCAGACAAGGAGCAGCGGAAAGAATACGTGGAGCGGAACAATGAACGCAAAAAGACGAATGCAATCCGCAGAAAAGTCCGTTTGTCCAAGAAGGTGAATTTACAGAGAGAATGGAGTTATTTTTGCACTTTCACCTTTTCGGACGAAAAGCACACTGAAGAAAGCTTCCGTAAGTCCTTGCGCAATACGTTCAAGCACCTTGTCGCCCGCAAAGGCTGGAAGCATATCGGCGTATGGGAACGAGGAGGCGATACAAACCGCCTGCATTTCCATGGTATCTTCTATATTCCATCCAACGGCATGGTCGGAGAACTCATTGAGATAAGGGATTACAGCACAAAAGACCACCGTATACAGACGGCGCATCAGAACACCTATTTCCTTGAACGATACGGGCGCAACGACTTCCAGCCGCTCGGCTCGCCGGAAGAAGTACAACACTCTTTGGGGTATCTGATGAAGTACATAGAGAAGTCCGGCGAACGCCTTATCTACGGCGGGAAGCTGCCAACATATTTCGTTTCCGACGTAATAGACGAGGATATTCTCGCTCCATACGGGATAGACGACAGAAAAGCGATACTTGCGGACGATTTTACCTGCATGATGGACGGCGAAGTCATAGGCAAAGTAAGTCCGGAAGTCATAGCAAAAATGCCGAAGGTAAATTAAATTCATTTGTCTTTCGCCGGGAGAGCGTAAACGGAAACGCCCTTTTCGTCAAGGGTAAAGTGCATTGCCTTCGGCAACCCTTGACGGAAAGTAACAGACAGGACAGCAAGGGGACGAATCTTGCGTTTCCGTTTGTTTCGTCTCCGCCGAAAGGCAAAGTAAACAAACAGGAGGATAAAAAATGAACAACATTGAGGTCAAAACGATTTACGGCAGGATAGAAGATTTTGAAAATAATTACTTCTTCTCTCCGTCTATCAGCAAACGAAAGACTGTGGGCAGGCAAACCTATTATGTCCGCAGGTATTTCAACGGCGGCAAAGACTTTGAACAGACGATGAAGTCCATTGCCGTGCAACGCACAATGAAAAAGTGAGGTAAACGATATGAAACAGAAACACTACATAGCGGGATTGTATTACAGACTTTCCCAAGAGGACGAACGCCAAGGCGAATCGGTGTCCATAGACAACCAAAGAACGATACTCCGCAAGTACGCCGAAGAACGCGGCTTTGAGATCCACGACGAATACATAGACGACGGCGTGTCGGGTACTACTTTCCAACGCCCCGGAGTTCAGAGATTGCTGGATGATGCAAAGACGGGCATCATAAATACGATCATCGTAAAGGATTTATCCCGTTTCGGCAGGAACTATATCGAGGTCGGGCAGTACGTAGATTATGTGTTTCCGGCGTTCGGTATTCGATTTATCGCCATACAGGATAACGTGGATACGGAAAACCGTGACAGCGGCGCAATGGAAATGATGCCGATAATGAACGTTTTCAACGAGTGGCATGCCGCGAACACGAGCAAGAAGATTCGCGTGGTATTAAAGAGCAATGCAAAGGACGGCAAGTATCATGCGAGGAAAGCTCCTTACGGTTATGTCAAAGGCGATACCGAAAAGAAAACGCCGGTCATTGACGAAGAAGCAGCCGCAGTCGTTAAGAGAATATTTGAAATGCGTGCGAGCGGATTAAGCCCGCATAAGATAGCGGATATCCTGAACGCCGAAGGTGTCATGAATCCCAGCCGTTACAGCATGGAGAAGTACGGAATCGTCGGGCGCAAAGAAAACATGGGCTTATGGTCTTTCTGCGCCGTGAACAGCATCTTAAATAATCCCACTTATCTGGGGCATATGGCGCAGCAGCGTTGGAGTTCGATTTCTTATAAGAACCACAAGCGGTATAAGAAAGACGAAAGCGAATGGATCGTAGTAAAAAATACGCACGAGGCGATCATAACGCAGGAGCTTTGGGATAAAGTACGCGAAGTAGAGAAATCCGTAGCGCAGGGCAGGAAAACAAAGCGCGGATATACGCATCCGTTATCGGGGTTTCTGTATTGCGCAGACTGCGGCGGGAAAATGAAGATGAATTCCATCAACCGCAACAGCAAAGTAGATTTCAATTTCAACTGCGGCAATCATGTACGGTTGGGAAAATCATATTGCTTTTCGCATTTCATACAGGCGAAAGATATTGAGGCGATTGTCCGTGACGATATACAGACAATGGCGCAAAGGATCGTCCTTGACGAGAAAGCTATCCGGGAGGACTTTATACGGCATAACGCCGAACTTGCGGATCAGGCGATTAAGTCCGCCAAGAAAGAATTGCAGACAAAGCGTAAACGCGCGGAAGAATTATCCCGCCTTATGCAACTTGCATACGAGGACAGGCTGAAAGGCAAAATGCCCGAAGATATCTGTATTAGCTTTATTCAGAAGTATTCCGATGAACAGAAAATACTCGAGGCTGAAATTACAGAGCTGGAAAAGAAGCTCACCGAAACGACAACTACGATACAGAGCGCGGACGACTTCATACGGAACATAAAGAAATATCTTGAAGCGCCCGAACTTACCCGCGAGATGTGCTACGAATTGATAGACCGAATCATTATCGGAGGATCGCCGAAGACGACAGGAAAAGAGCGCGAGATAGATATCGTGTATAAAGTCGATATAGCTTCTGTCTTACGTCATAAACTTAAAAAATAGCGAAAAGCGTATGGGTTTGACCGACTCATACGCTTATTTTCTGCCCATTCACGCTCTCTATCAGATAGTGTCCATAAAGTTATGTCACAACAAGCACACGCCTAATTGCCAAAGTCGCAAAATCCTTTCGAGTTTGAGAGTAAAAACAATAGCGTTTACAACCCGGTCAAGCCATTGATTTTTGCGGTGAAAAAAGGTATAATTATCTTGATAAATCGACACCTAAAGGAGCAACGATATGGATATTCGAGAAGTAAAAGAAAATAAAAAGCGATATATCTCGTTGTTACTGTTGGCGGATGAGCAAGAGAATATGATCGACCGCTATCTTGATAGAGGTAGTATGTATGTACTTATAGACGGTAATGTTAAGGCTGAATGCGTTGTTACCGACGAAGGTAACGGAATAGTTGAAATTAAAAATATTGCGGTAATGCCAAAAGAACAAAAAAAGGGATACGGCAGAGCGCTGATCGAATTTCTTGTTCGTAAATACAAGGGGCGCAATTCCGTTTTACAGGTTGGAACGGGCGACAGTCCTCTGACAATACCGTTTTACGAAAAATGCGGCTTTGTCCGCTCTCACCGAATTGCAAATTTCTTTACCGACAATTACGACTGCCCAATTTATGAGTGCGGTGTTCAGTTAATAGATATGGTTTATTTGCAAAGGCGCTTATAAATTCAAGTTTGTACATTGCTTTTTCTATCGTCGATTAAAGGGTGTGTTCGGCATAAAAAAAGGGAGCGTTGAAACTCCCTTTACGTTAAAGATTAAGTTATCTGTTTGACGTATAAAATTTGCCGCCCACTTCGATTTTTCCGTTCGTAACGTTCGGTTTATTCAATGCACAGGCACGAAGCATTATTTTGTCGGGCAAAGGTTCGGTTTGCCTTTCGATATTTCCGTCCGTAAAGTTATCTTCTTTGCCAACGGCGATAATATCGAAACCTTTTTCGACGAGGAAAGCCGAGAACTGCCAAAGTTTCTCGAACATTCCGTTTGAGTCCATAATAACGGAAATATTCTTTTCGGGGTGATAAGCGGTAATGCGGTAGTAGTTTGCCATAGTTTTAATCTCCTTTGCGGTTAAGCCGCTAATTGTTTTATCTTTCTGTTTGCGTAAGGCAGCCACTTTTTATGGACGAAGTTTATAACTTCTTCTGTGGGCTTCGAATCGTGGTCGCCGTAACACTGTAAAATGCGTTTTTGTGTCGGCAAATACTCAATCGTAACGAACGGAACGTCGGGTTGCTCTTTGGTGCGGATAAAGAATATAAGCGATTCTTCTCTCGCAAATTTTTGATCGTAACCCATACGTCCTACGCAATGGTGAAGCAGTTCGCCTTCGTGAATGAGATCCGACGGCTTTTGTGCGATAATCGCTATATAGACCGACTTTTTATCGTATTCAAGCCCTAAATACTTGCTTGCTACGGCGGCAAATCTGTCGTAAAGGGCTTTACGTTCCTGCTCGTCTTTCAATGCTTTTGCGGTGTTGTATTCGTCTATACGAATATCGTGCCAACGTTTGAAATCGTGGGGAAAGCGGTTCTTGTTTTCCGTCATATCCAAGCCGAGATAATTGCAGGCGCGCAAGTAATCCCGATACGAATACGGGTTCGTGTTCTGACTGCGGATATACAAAACAAACTTTTCAAGGTCGTTTTTGAAGAATGTTCGTAGCTCTTTGAGTTCGGCTTCTTTGGATAACTGCATACGGTATTTTTTATACGCTTGCAAGTCGGCACCCGTATGTTGTTTTTGGCATAGAAAAAGCCGAGAAGATAATTCTTCCCGGCTTTGACGGCTCAAAGATATTCTATTTTTCAGTGATATTTTTTCGCATTGACTTCCGCGAAAGCTGTGCTACGCTGAGCCTCCCGAAACGGTAAAATTTGGAGAAAAATAGGCGGCACTTACCGCCTATTTTGTATAGTTGCCGTGGGCATCTCTTTTCTGCGTCAAGTAGAAGTCTGACAATTGAGGAACATAAACTTCGGTATCGATTATGATTCCGGCAACCCCCTTAATACAAAAATAACAGAGCCGCGGGTTCAATCGCGACTCTGTCTGGCGGCACGGGTGCAAGTCAGATTGAACTATTGTCATATAAAACTCTTGTGGTCTGCATTCGAATGTTTTAATTTGGTAGAATCATATTTCGTGTTTTTATCTTTTTGTGAATATTAATCTCTCTTATTCTAAAAACGGTTACGTTACTAAAATGCACCCCAAAGGTAAAACAGACTTTTGAAGTGCATTTTTTGTGTTCGTTTTTACAAGCAGGCGGAGAGGGCTTCGGCGGTAAATCGGGTTGCTAAAAAATCCGGATTCTACGGTAAAAGCAGTGGCGCAAGAGATTTTCTGAAAATCGATATTTTTGCTCGTTTGCTTTGTCTACATACCGACAATGTGTGAAGTCGCAAACCCTTGCAAGCAAGTTTGCGACTTTTTGCATTATAAACCAAAGGAAGTAAATCTTTTGCCTATCGACAAAAGATTTCAAACACTTACGTGTTTTCGCAAAAACTATCGTTTTTGTGCTTCCCGTATGTAATGCTGCGAAGTCGCAAACCCTTGCAAGCAAGTTTGTGACTTTTTGCATTATCAAAAATGACAAAAAAATCAAATAGGCTATTTACATAACGCATTTATTTTGATTTAATAAATACAGGTCCGATTCGGACGGTCGCGTTGTTTTTTTTCGTTGACCGTTGCGGCGAGGGCAGCAGGTTGATTTGCACACTGTTTGGACAGTTGAAAATATATATACTATTTGAAATTAGATTTTGAAATAAGTTCAAAATCTATCAAATCATGGTGAACGTAGAACAAAACGTTTTTTGTTCGGCAAGTGTGTAAAATCGTCGGTTTTGTTTGGTGCGGTTGGCGCAATTTCAAACAAAACTTCTTGTATTAAACAAAATGTGAGGTGTTATATGCAAAACAAACAAATATTTTTTATGGGTATTCACAAGGCGGAGCTTATTGAAAACGAAGTCCGCAATGTGAAGGAAAACGAAGTTCTTACAAGAATGGAATATACCGTTGTAAGCGGCGGTACGGAAAGAGCTTGCATTTTGGGTATGAACAACACCTCGCAAAAATTCCCCATGTCACTGGGCTATTGCGGAGTGGGATATGTGGAAGAAGTCGGTTCCGCGGTGAAAAAAGTGTCCGTGGGCGATCGCGTTTTGGTATATCATGGATGCCATTCCAAGTACAATATTCGTCCCGAAAGCGACATAACCAAGGTTGAAAACGACGCTGTTTCATCTCTCGAAGCGGCATTTGTCGTTATTGCTTCCATGGGGCTCGGCGGAGTCAGAAAACTCGAAATCGAGCTTGGAGAAAGCGCAATGGTGATGGGACAGGGGCTTCTCGGAATATTTGCAACGCAATTTCTGAGACTTTCCGGTGCAAACCCCGTAATCGCAGTCGATTTGAACGCTCAAAGACGTGCGCTTGCGTTGAAGCTCGGCGCCGACTATGCGCTCGACCCGTCGGAAGAGGACTTTGTTCAAAAGGTGAAGGATATTACAAAGGGCAAAGGCGTAAACGGTTGCGTTGAAGTTACAGGTGCGGCGCAGGCATTGAAACAAGCGTTGGATTGCGCATCCTGGATGGGCAGAATATCGCTTCTCGGCTGCACGAGAGTGTCCGATTGTGCGATTGACTTTTACAAACAGGTTCACAGACCGGGGATCAAGCTGATAGGCGCGCACAATTTTGTAAGACCGAAGTACGAGTCCTATCCGCATCACTGGACGCACAACGATGACTGCAACGCAATTATTGACATGATTGCCACAAAGCGAATCCAGGTAGAGCCGATTATTTCGCGTATCGAATCGCCCTCGGATGCTCCGCGGATTTACAACGAACTTTGCGACGACAAAAAATTCCCGCTTGGCACGGTATTCGACTGGAGAAACGTTTGATAAAAGCAGGTCAAGTCGACGTGCCTCCACCCCGAACGCGATGCTTATTGCAGGCATCGTTGACGAAGATAAAAAGGCAAAAACGACTTTAGAAATCGTCTTACAAAAAAAATAAGAAGGTTTGAAACTTACAGAAAGGACAAAATCCTGATTCTCGTCCTACACGGGGATTAGAGGTTGTCGGTTGCTAAAACGATAATTTATTTAAGGTGTTGCACGCAAACAAGAATAAAAATCTTGATTTACAAACATAGTTGCAAGCAACAAACAGTCCTTAACAACAAAACAGGCGGATAAATTACAAAAATCTATTCGCCTGTTTTTATGTCGCGTGCGTTTTTAAGCAAGCCGACAGTTTGGCGAGTGTTCCGCAAAACATCGCAAAAATGCCTTCTTTTGTGCAACATAGTTTTGCAAGGTTGTCTTGTGGGACAACGAAAAACAAGTAACCTGTTGACAATTTGTCGGAAAACGATATAATTAGCAGTAAAAATCGCGGTTTAACGTGGCGTTAGGCGCGAAAATTCTTCAAGGAAACAGCAAACAATTATGGCTCAGATTGAAATCAAGGGACTGACCGTTACGTACGTCGACAAAAAGAAAAACGAAACCGTCGCGCTGGAAAATCTCGACGCCAGTTTCCCGTCGGGCAAGTTTTGTGCGGTGACGGGCTTGTCGGGGTCGGGGAAAAGCACGTTGCTTAAAGCAATCGGCGGCGGACTCAGTATATTCGCTCTTGTAGCGGCTATGCTCGGACTTTTCGGAAGCCCCGTAATCCCCAAAGTGGTTCGTCTGGATTCGCTGAATTACTTTAACTACACGACGATAATTTCTATGTTCGACATCGTTTCCATAATGGAAGGAACCACGGCGTTTATCTGGAAGTTCGGGGTGCTTTTAGTGCTTGGAATAATCGGAACAATAGCGGGTTCCGTTAAATTTATCAAAAAAGATTTGCCGTTATAAAGGAGAAAAATTATGTTTGAATTCAACAAAATATTAAAAGACTACGAACAACTCGGCGCGATAGAACGCGGCTTGATGCTCACCGAAAAATCCGTCGGAATACTTGCCCGCCTTGCGGAACTTAACATCGACGGAATCGACCCCGTCGAAACGCTTGCGTCGTTTATAGTAGGCTCGGTTGCCGCAGACGGAAAACTTCACGAAAAGGAATATCTGCTTATATATCCCGCGCTCGTAAAAGTTTTCGGTCAGGACTTCGATTACGAAAGAGTAAAGAAGGCGTTTGAAAACGATAAAGAAGGGATAAAAGAAACCGCAAAATACACGAAGCAACTTGTTCGCGTTCTCGAATTCGTCGACGAAGACCTTTACGAATACGTAATAATTCTTTGCCTTTGCATAGTCACTATAGACGGCAAAATTTCGCTTAAAGAAAAAAATTATATTAAAAAACTTATTGCGTAAAACGAAATAAACCCATAAACCCGCCGGGAAACTATCCGTCGACTATGCAGACGGCCAGGGTTCCTTTGGCGGAGAGGAGAGGTGTTCTGCCCCTTGAAAAGGGGAAGGCAAACGAAGTTTGCGAGGGGATAGTCGTCCCCGACCGGGGAGCGAACCTCGCAATCGGAACGATTGCAACAAGTAATCCCTTGCCGCGTTTTTGCGGCAAGAAAAAAGCAAGAGCAAATAAACTTGCCCTTGCTTTTTTTTCCTTTGGCGGAGAGAGGGGGATTCGAACCCCCGGTACCCGATTAGGGTACGCACGCTTTCCAAGCGTGTGCCTTCGACCACTCAACCATCTCTCCAAGCGTCGAAAATTATTATAACAGAACAAAAGAGGATTGTCCAGCGGTTTTGGTAAAAAAATAAAAAGTAATTTTGCGCGGATTAATCAATGCGGTCAAAAATCGTACAGGATTTACCCGGGCACGTATTATGCCTGCAAACATCAGTAAAGAAAGTCACGTTGAGGCGTGCGCGCAAAGTTTAACCTTACAATAACAGCGTTCATTTGTGTAAGACGCATTACGAAGCAATAATACGGCTTTCAATTTTAAAAATTTATGCCTGATACATCGGCGCCGGTAAAAAGCGTAACATATTTTTAGCTGTGCCGACGTAAAAAATTACACTTTTATTTCCGAGGAAATTTACCTTATGTTGAGATTGTACCCAATCGTATTCAACGGCTTATAAAAAAGAGGGTTAAAAACGGTTGCGTTTAAGTTTGCAAAGATATATAATGTTGTCCGATATTCGAGAATTCGGAGTACAAATGAAAAGAGTCAATGACCTTGGGAACGATAAAATGTTTCCCCTTGTTTTAAGGCTTGTAATTCCTTCGATGTTGGCTCAGCTTGTCAACGTGCTTTACAGCATAGTGGACAGGATTTTTATAAGCCGTATGGCGAACGGAGAGCTTGCTCTTGCGGGAGTGGGGGTCTGCGGACCGATAGTTACGCTTATAACAAGCTTCAGTTTTCTGCTTGGACTTGGCGGAGCGCCTTTACTTGCAATGAAGCTTGGAGAAGGAGATAAAAGCACGGGCGAAAAGATATTGTTCAACTGTTTTTTCGCGTTGATTGTCGTGGCGGTGTTGCTTGCCGCGTTTTTTTTGGTATTCAAAAAAACTTTGCTGTATGTGTTCGGTGCAAGCGCCGATACAATCGGGTATGCTGACGACTACCTTACCGTTTATCTTTTGGGCAGTATTTTTGCCTTGCTAAGCGTGGGGCTTAATAATTTTATAACCGCCCAAGGATTCAGCAAAACCGCAATGGGCACGGTAGTAATAGGCGCGGTAATTAACGTGGCGCTTGACCCGATTTTTATTTTCGTGTTTTCCATGGGCGCAAGGGGAGCAGCGGTCGCAACGGTAATAGCGCAGTTCTTTTCCTGCGCGTGGGCGGTACTGTTTCTTGTTTTTTCCAAAAAAGCCGACGTAAGACTTAAACTTCAGCGCATATCAATAAAAATCATGTGGCGTGTTATGCGGCTGGGATTTTCTCCGTTTGTAATTATCGCGACCGACAGCGTGCTGTTTATCGTGCTTAATTCCGTCTTGCAGAAAACAGGCGGCGCGGAGGGCGACGTGTATGTGGCGGCGGCAACGATAGTCGTAAGTTATATGCAGATGATAACCTTGCCCATGGGCGGGCTTACGATGGCGTGTCAGCCTGTTGTAAGTTACAATTTCGGCGCGCGCAAGCCCAAAAGAGTAAAAAGCGCCGTTATAGACGCGCTTATCGTGTGTCTGGTTTTTACGGCGATAATGACCGTAGTATCGCAGTTCCTGCCGCAGTATTTCGTGCGGATATTTTCGGACGACGCCGCGGTAAGCGCGGTCGCCATACGCGGAATGCGCGTTTATTCCGCGGGAATAATAATTCTGTCCGTGCAGTACGTTGCCGTTGATTTGCTTATTGCTCTCGGCGTAATCGGTCCCGCGACGTTCTTGTCGTTATTCCGCAAAATATCGATAATAACGCTTACGGCAGTACTTCCGCTTTATCTGGGCAGTTTTTCCGCGTTTTTCGCCGAGCCGATTGTGGATACCCTCAGCGGCATTCTGGCGGGGTTCGTGTTTTGCTTTGCATATATAAAAACCATGAAAAAGTACGGCATGAATTATGCCGAATCGCATTCGGAAAAAGCCGATATTCAATCTTAAGCAAGTAAAAGTCATTAACGGCGGATTTGTGTAACGCTTATTAAGGGAAAAACATTTCTGACGTTTTCTTTTTTGAAGTTTAAAAAACTCCTTAACTTTGTCGCCTTAAGCGTAAATAACGAATTACGGCGCAATAGTCAAGGAGTTTTATTTATTAGTAAATATTTGAATTAAATCAGTGTATAAATGACGCGGTAAGACAAGTTTTTTTAAATGCCGTTGACTTATAGCATTGAAAGCCGTTTTAACCGAAAAAAACGTCACAAAGAGGCTTCAGCTTTTAAAACCGCCGCTTTTAGCGTTTTCGATGCCCTTAAGCATCATAAGCGCGGGCTCGAACTTGGGGTCGGCTTCGAGGCAGGCTTTAAAATCCGTTTCGGCGCCTTCGGGGTCGTTCATGCCCAAGCGGGTAAGGGCGCGGTAGTAAAGAAAATAATTGTATTTTTTAAGCGGATTTTTAAAAGCGTCGTTTATGATGCGGTAATTGTCGGACAACAGTTTGACGCGCGTTTCAAAGTCGGCTGATGGAGCCATCGACATTCTCGCCGAAATATTGAGAAGCAGAATTTCCTCGTCGTCGGGGAAAGAGTCCAGCAGTTTTTCGGTGCCCGAAAGTGCATAGGCGTAGTCGCCCAAAGCCAAAGCGCGCTGATATTTTGCGGTTTCGCGGCTGATTCCCTTTTCGTTTTTTTCGCATTTCCATTCCACAAAAGGGCGGTACCAGTCGGCTACAAACGGGTCTTCGCCGTTAAGTTCCGCCGTCGTGCAGCAAATATTGTCGGCGTATCGCGCGTTATTCGCCGCCGAAAACACTTCGGGGGTGTGGATTACGGCCTTTAAGCTGTCGTAAAGGTCATGTTCCACGGGCGCACCCATAAGAAATACGTAGGGGAAGTAAACAAACCACATCGCCTTAAGCTCCGCCGTTGCGGTGTTAAGACTGACACAGGCGTAAGGCATCTCGTAAAGCGTCAGTTTTTCGGGAAGAGCCGCATTTTCACCGCTTATTTCACCGGTTTTTACTTTGTGCGCCCATAACGGCGAGCCCGCATCGAATTTATATAAAACATTGCCGCTTTTGTCCGTGACGGAGTAAACGTGCTCGAAGTTTTTTACAGTGTCGTCCGCGGTGTAGAAGGAGCATCCGTACTTGACAAGAGTTTTGGAAAGCCGTTTCAGTTCCTTAAGGTCGAAAAGGCACCTGTAAGAATAAAGCGAAAAAAGCAGATTGCGTTTTTCGCGGTAGCTTAAATCCGACCTGTCCGTGCATGAATAACTTAGCTTTATCAGATAGTCAAGTCCTTTTGTGTCTTCCGAGGTTTCTTCTTCTTTGTTTTCCGCAGAGTCCTGGTTTTCCGCGCAAGCGTCTTTTTCTTTTTCGTCCATTTTTTTAATCCTGAAAAATTAGTTTAATAGTTTAAATTCCCGTAAAAAAAGTTTGCTTTCAAAAATATCACTTCTTTTTTCCGAAGCTCAGGGGATGAGCGCCGTATCGGTGCTCGGGCACGGAGGCGATAAGCTTCAGATCTTCTTCGTCCAGTTCAAAAGAGAAAATGTCGGCGTTTTCGCGTATGCGGTCCGCGTGGACGGATTTGGGAAGCGGCAGAATTCCGCGTTGCAATTCCCACCTCAAGCATACCTGTGACGCGGTGACGTTATGTTTTTTTGCAACGAAAGCAAGCTGAGGACATTTATCCGCCTCGCCTTTAAGTATGGGGCGCCACGCTTCCACGACTATGCCGCGACTAAAGCAGTATTCAACCGTTTCGTCCTGTTTTAGCGCGGGATGAAGTTCTATCTGATTGACGGCGGGCGTTATTCCGCTTGATTCGACAAGAAAATCAATATGCTCGGGAAGAAAATTGCTGACGCCCATGGAAAATATAAGTTTCTGCTCCTTAAGCTCGCTGAAAGCTTTCCAGGTGCCCTTGTTAAGCTCGCGGTAATCGTGTTCGCGACCTTTGGGAATGGGCCAGTGAATAAGGTAAAGATCGATGTAATCAAGTCCCAGGTTTTTATAGCTTTTTTCAAAAGCGCGCATAGTGTTGTCGTAACCCTGGTCGTCGTTCCACACCTTGGTAGTCACGAAAACGTCGCTGCGTTTTATGCCGCTGTCGCGTATCGCCGCGCCTACGGATTGTTCGTTTGCGTAAAATGCGGCGGTGTCTACGTGACGGTAACCGATTTTAAGCGCCTCGCGAACGGCATCGTAACACTCCTCGCCGTCGCGGCTGAGGTAGGTGCCGAAGCCCACGCAAGGAATTTCATGACCGTCGTTAAGCTTATATACGTCTGATAAACTTTTCATGATTTATATCCTCCCGATAAAATTATATCATCGGCGGAAATTAAGGTCAAATCTTTTGCCCCGATTATCGGTTGCAAATTATCCCGTAAAATTGTATAATAGATTACCGTAGGGAAAGGCTGGGCGGAATTGGGGACTTTTTTCACTATTTAAACACAGGTTAATAATTACTTCACTCAAAGTTTAGTTTATAATATTAAAAAATCGGGCCTGGGCGAAAGCCGTTTAAACGGCCTCAGGAAAGGGGAGATAAAACAAAATGGCAAAAATACTCATTGTCGACGACGAGGAAAAAATCCGCACCGTACTTAAAGAGTATGCCGAGTTCGAGGGGCATGAGTGCGCGGAGGCGGAGGACGGTATGCAGGCCGTTTCCATGGCGCGCAACGAAAATTACGATATAATAATCATGGACGTCATGATGCCCAAACTGGACGGCTATTACGCGGTCAAGGAAATACGCAAATTCAGTTCGGTGCCCGTAATCATGCTGTCTGCTCGCGTGGAGGAATACGACCGTCTTTTCGGATTCGAAGTGGGCGTTGACGATTACGTCACCAAACCTTTTTCGCCCAAGGAGGTCATGGCGCGCATTTCCGCGGTGCTTAAACGCAGCAAACCCGCAAAAACCTCTTCCATAGTGTCCGAAGGGCTGGAAATCGACATGGCGGGCAGAAACGTTTACGTCGACGGCGAAAAAGTCAACATGACCCCTAAAGAGTACGAGCTGCTTTTCTATCTTGTGGAAAATAAGGGCATCGCCATATCGAGGGAACAGCTTTTAAGCAACGTGTGGGGCTACGACTTTTACGGCGACGACCGCACGGTGGATACGCATATCAAGATGCTTCGCTCTTCTTTGGGTAAATACCGCGACAAAATAGTCACTCTTAGGGGACTTGGTTATAAAATAGAGCTTTAACGGCTTTAAAACGGGGGCTTTTTGACTACGGAGAACAAAAAACACAAAAACCGCGGCAGTCTGATGTACCGCACATGGCTGTATTTTATCGGCATGACCATTGTCGTGCTGGCTTTTCTGTGGACGACCGAGGTTATATTTTTCAAAGCCTATTATCAGGAGATGAAGGAACACGAAATAGGCAAATCCTGCGCCGCCGTAGTTGACCAATTTACGGGCGTGGTGGACGAGGAGTTTGTGCGTTCAATTGAGGGGACCATAAATTCCAATTCCCTGATATTCGCCGTGTTCACCATAAACGAAGGGATTCCCGTTTCGGAAGCGGATAAGGAAGATATCAATATTCTGCTTTACAGGGACCCCGTAAGCTGGCAGTTTGAAGAAAACTCATTCAGCGGGCCAAATGAATCGGGCGCGGATTTCCGTCCTGAAAAAGACTATTTCATGCTTGCGGGCGAAAGCGGAGACAAGCCCTTTACTTACAGGGTGCGCAAGGATAAGAACGATTCTTATAATTTCGTGATGGGCGCAAAAAAAATGACAACGTCGGGCGTGGTGTATTTCTATGCGTCCTATCTTATGGTGCCCATGGATATAACCATTTCGCTGCTTGCCAATCAGCTGGTGCTTGTTACGTGTATTTGCGTTATCGTATCCGTTATGCTTTCCTATGCGCTTTCCAAAAACATCACTCAGCCCATTACCGAATTCGCCGCCACCGCCGCGCTTCTCGGCAAGGGCGGAAAAGTCAAATTCGCTTCTACCGGCTACAACGAGTTTGACGAGCTTGCAAAAGCCTTGAATCATTCCGCCGAGGAACTTGAAAAAACCGAAAAATTAAGGCGCGATTTTCTTGCAAACGTCAGCCACGATTTAAGGACGCCCCTTACCATGGTTAAGGCCTATGCCGAAATGATACGCGATATATCGGGCAGCGACGCAAAAAAACGCTCCGAGCATTGCCGCGTCATAATCGACGAGGTGGACCGTCTTACGTTGCTTGTCAACGACCTGTTGGATTTGTCCAAATTGCAGGCAGGCACACGCGAGCCCGATTTTAAAATTGTAAATTTAAGCGAAACGGTCAAACACGTCATGGAAAGATTTTCCATTCTTTCAGCGCGCGACGGATATAATTTCGTGCTTGACGTAGACGAAAACTGCTTCGTTTATTGCGACGAACGCATGTTGGAGCAGATTTTCTATAATCTTATCGGAAACGCCGTCAGCTATACGGGCGCAGACAAAAAAGTCACCGTCCGCGTCAAAAGGTCGGGCGAAAAAGTCCGCGCGGAAATCGGCGACACGGGAAGAGGCATCGCTCCTTCGGAAAGAGATAAGATATGGGACAGATATTACCGTTCAAGCCAATCGAAGCGCGCGGTTGTGGGCAGCGGAATAGGCCTCAGCATAGTTAAAAATCTGCTTATTCTGCATAATGCCGAATTCGGAATAGATTCGGTGGTCAACAACGGCTCGACTTTCTGGTTTATGCTGCCGTATAAAAACGAAACCTCGGACGCGTCTGTGGCTGATGCGGCGGAGGAAAAGCAGTCGCGTAAAAAAAGCAAATCGTAAATAACAGTGTGCACTAAATCCGATAAAGCTTTAAGCGCATAAACGTAAAAGCAATTTCGGATTTTTTGCCGTGATA
This sequence comes from uncultured Eubacteriales bacterium, assembly GCA_900543755.1. Classification (GTDB taxonomy): domain Bacteria; phylum Bacillota; class Clostridia; order Christensenellales; family Pumilibacteraceae; genus UBA10677. The sequence goes on along the minus strand of UQSP01000014.1, from coordinate 21,633 downwards.
AAAGCATTGAATAAAGTTGTAAAATCAGCAGTTTTTATATTTTCGCGGTTTTTAAAAGTTTTTAATTTCGTTATCATAATGTTATCACATTCCATAGGTATACTTCATCGTAGATATAAGAACCTTATATCTCTCACATTTCTTCCTTTATTTAAATAGGAAAACCGTCCCTGTTCCCGGGGGCGGTTTTCCGTTTTAAGGTTTTTGCTATTTTGCAGCGGTTATAATTCGTTCTTTTCAGTCGCGGTCGTAAAAATCTTCTATTTCTTCGTTTTCGGCGTATGTTTTCAGGTTGGTTTCGGGTTTTTGGGCTTTATTTTGTTCCGTGGACGTATTCGGGTCGCTTTCATCCGATTCGTCCGAGTTTTTCATTTCTTCTTCAAGCGGGATAAATTCAATCGATTTGTCGTAAACTTTAAATGATACGTCTTTTATGAAATAAGCGCACGCCGCTGCCGCCAACGAGGTGACGGTAAGTCCGAAGGAGTGCCACGAAAATGCGTAAAACATAAGGCACAGATGTATCAGCGCGCATATCGCCGTCAGATAAAACTGCCATTCGATTACCGAATAAGTGTGTTTTTCGAATCCCAGCTTAGGCGCGCAATTCCTGTAAACGGTTTTCCTGATTCTGTATCTTGAAAAGGAGCATATAAAGGAAAAAACACATAAGGCGGCGGTAAAAATCATTATTATCACGTATGCGGTCGTAAGAGGTAAATATTTTTTTTCGTTGAAAATCCGCATTGCCTCCGATTTCAGTAAAAGCGGAGGTACAATAAACAGAATCAATAACGCTGCGTACAGCAGCGCGCGTAATGTTTGTGCGGACTTAAGTTCATTCTCACTTTTGCTGCAAACGTATTTGCCTTGTAACGTATCTTTTTTCTCTTTCATATATTCAGTATATCACCGACAAAAATTTCAGTAAAGAGAAAAAAAGGGAAAAACCGTTTTTTTTCTTTACAAAGTCTTTTTTCGGTGTTATAATTCATTATACAGTTAAATAAAGGAGGTAAAATAAAATGGCTAAAAGCGATTATTTCGGATTGGGTTATCTTATCAGTGTCATTTTGGCAATTATTCCCGTTACATCCTGGATTTGCGGTGCAATTACAAGATTCGGAGAGGGCAAGATTATTGCGGGCATTCTTCGTTTAGTGTTAGGATGGAACATTATTTGGATTGTGGATCTTATACTTATGATATTAAGCAAACACATTCTTCGTCTGTTGCCCATTTAATAAGGTTAATAAAAAGCGGAACCCCGAATTCGAGGTTTCGTTTTTTTTATTGTTTAATTTTCGTTCGTTTTAATTGTTTTATAACATTCAATGTGATATAATCATCAGGAAAAACAGCTTAAAAAGAGGTAAGCCTGAAAAATGATTGACGATAAGTGTCCCGAGTGCGGTACGAAACTTGTTGCCGACGAAACGCGCGATACTGCGCTTTGCCCTTGTTGCGGCAAAAAGTACCCTTACAGCTCCATAAAAAAATCTGCCCGCGACGCTATTGAAAGCGGACGCTGGCAAAAAGAAAAGCTTAATAAGCAAGCTTCGGAGAAAAAGAACGTTGCGGCCCTCAAAAAAAACATTGTCGCGGCGGCTTGCTTCGGCGGCGTTACTCTTGCGGCGCTGATTGCTTTTTGTATCGCAGGCGACCGTCTTTCGTTTACTTTGGCGGCAATTCCGCTTATAGTGATTTTTTATGTTGTTTTTGCGGCTTTTATTTTGTTCTCAATTGTGCTTGCCGTAAAAATCAAAAAAAATTTATATAACGGTGTTTTGCTGTATGTCACCGCAACGGTACCGCTCGTCCTGATACTTGCGATTTCCGTTCCCGTTTTTGTCGTTTCCATGCATTATTACGGCTACGGCAAGAATAAGGACGGTTACATTTATTCCATTGAAAAGGACGGAGTTTCGATTGTCGAGTACCGCGGCGACGTTACTGAGGAGTTTACCGTTCCCGGCGTCATCGACGGAAAAACCGTTGTGTCGGTGGGCGATCGCGTCTTTGAGGGCAATACTTTAATCACTTCGCTTTCGTTGGGGGAGGGAATTAAAACAGTCGGATACCGTGCTTTTTATAACATGGCAAATCTTGAAAATTTAAGCCTTCCTTCTACGCTTGAATTTGCAAACGTCCAGTCTTTTGCGGGTGCGGCAAAGCTCAAGCAGCTTGTTTTGCCGCAGGCATTGAAAACCTTAGGCAATTACGCTTTCGCGGATTTAAGTTCCGTTACGTCCGTAACCGTACCGGACTCCGTTACGGATATCGGCAAAAACGTTTTTTCGGGCTGTAATTCCCTTACTGATTTCACCGTGCCGTATGTCGGCAAATATTCGGACAGGGGAAATTATACGCATTTCGGATACTTTTTCGGCGCGCCTACTTATGATATGCAACAGTCCTATATTCCCGCATCGCTGAAAAACGTCACGATTACAAAGGCGCTTTCACTGGGCACAAACTCTTTTTCGGGGTGCAATAATTTAACAAGCATTAACGTTCTTTCCGCCCAAACCATATCTTCCGCGGCTTTTGTGGGCTGTACGGGAGTGGAGAGGTTCGTGTTTCCGCAAAACATCGGATATGTGGGAATGGATGCCTTTATGTTCTGGACGGAAAATCAGACGGTAGTGCTTCCTGCGGGCGTAAGCGATGCCGCTTGGGACGAAAACTGGTCGCGCGACTGCCTTGCCGTAATAGTACGGGAATAATTTTGCAGCGGTCTTAAAATATATCGGTTTCCGTAAGCCGCCGCCTTGACGATTGTTAAGGTTATTCATGCCGAAATACGGATAATATTTATTATTTTAAATTAATCCGAATTTTTCTTGACATTTTTTTCGTATTTAACTATAATAGTAAAGCTGGTTTGGTAAGTCTGTTTTGCGCGTCCGTCGCGGCAATGCTTATGTAAATCGCTTATGCACCATTAGCTCAACTGGATAGAGCGTCGGTCTACGGAACCGAAGGTTAGGGATTCGAACTCCTTATGGTGCACCAAAAGGTTATAATCCGAATTATTTGCTTATATCAAGCGAATGGTTCGGTTTTTTTTTGTTTCTGCGGATATCAACGCAAAAACGGATTTCTGAAAATGCAAAAATTCGGTTTTGCAAATAAACTGCGGGAAAATATCAAGCAAATAATCGACGCCGAAAAAGCCGTGATCATGAATGTCCCGAAGTATTTACAATCCAATAAGATAAAACCGAGAAGCTGCAGACTCTTTCAGTGAGAAAAAACGGTTAAATGTATCTGATTTAACCGTTTTTGTCAGTAACTTTTTTATTTGTTTTAAGCGTTTGAAGAAGCATTACAAAAGACATTGCCAATAAAAAAATCCAGACGCACAAAGAACTTACCGCACACAAAATTTTCATTTCGCCGTAAATTCCGCCGTTAAAAGTCATTACAAGAGTATATTGCAACGACAGCACGGAAACAAGCGCATCGACGAAATTTACGTTTCGCAGGATTTTTACGCTTAAATTGCTTGCTTTTCGCGTTTTAACAAAATTTTTGACGGAAAATGCGATTTTGTAAGTTGTGTATGCCGCCATGGCAATTGCGGGTATTACGGTAAAGTCGATTTCTTTTTGCTGCAGCACCATCATGGAAACGGGGGCGATTAAAGCAAGGTCGGCAAAAAACAGCAGCAAGCTGTGAGCCAAGTAAAATTTTTTTCTTTTTTCTTGTTTTTTTTCTTCGCTCGCCTTTGTTTTCAAAAACTTTAATTCTTCGGTTATGACAAAAGCTTTTATGCTTATAGGTATAACGTAATATACGGCTATTCCCATATTCCATGCCGACTTGTAAAATATTGCCAGAAACACGTTGTAAACAGTATACGCCGCAGTAATCAGAAGAGAAAGAGACGAAAGCGCAAATGTCCTGAAAGTATAATCGTTTTTGATTTTTTTGAAAACGGTTTTCGCTCTTTCCCTTCCTTCCATATCCTTTACCGCCTTATGATTTTTTCATAAACATTTATTTTGGTGAAAACAAAAATTCAGCTTTTTTACGCTTTACGGATTAAATCAAATCCGATTTCAACAGGTCGTTGCCTTTTTCAAGAATGTTTGCCAGCTTTTCTTCGTTGCTGTCTATAACGGGCAAAAGTTTTTTGGTTTTTTTAACGACCATACTTTTGTAAACAGGGTAGTTTATTATGCACATTGCTATCCCGATCACTCCTAACGTAATGCCGCCTATAAAAGCGGGAATATTGCCGCTTATCAGCATTGTAAGGCACATGCCTCCACCCAGGACAAGAACGGAAATAATGCCGAATACATAAGCAAAAATGCTTGCCGACAAGGTTTTTGCCTGTTCCAGACTGTTTAATGTGTCGGACACTGCCTCCGCTTGTCTTTCAAGTTTCGTCAGTTCCGCTTTGTGCTTCTGTTTCCTGTCACGTTTCAGCGACAGCGTTACATTATCCAAAAACACCGATGAGGAGGAAGTAACTTCCCATCCGAAAGCTTCGTACATATCCGCCGCTTTCGCCTGGTCCTTGGCTTTAACCGTCTTGGTAACGTATTCATAAGTTACGAAATCTTTTTCATTCATTTTTATATACCTCCGTAATTTTTTTTATCCGCCTTACGTCAGCCTCACGCAGCGCTTTTCGTTTGACTTTCGCGTAAGACAGTTGTATCATATAAAAAAGACGGGAAAAAATCAACCGACTTTTTGGTGCGTTAAACACTTCTTGTAAAACCGTCACGCAGGATAAGACAAAACGGGAGGAATTGTATCATGGAATTGTTGCCTGAGGAATATACGAGATTCTATATAGTACAAGCTCTCTTTAAATTGATGGATTCCTATGAATTCGATAAAATAAGCGTTTCCTTAATTGCGGAAAAAGCGGGCGTGGGAAGGGCCACCTTTTACCGCTATTTTAAAAGCAAAGAGGACGTGATTATTTTTTACTTCGAAAGACACGCTAAAGATTTCGTCTTTAACCAGAGATTTTATCCTCGGTGCCGCGAGGATTACGTTTTGCTGGTCAAACAAATCATGAGCTTATTCAAAGAACAGAAGTCAACATTTAAGCTGCTTAAAAAAGCGAAGTTGGATTCGCTGTACCTCAATTATCTCAACAAAAGTTTTGTCGCCATGTTTACGCGGGACTATCAGGATAAAAATCCTTATCTGCCGTATATTTATGCCGGTATGCTGTTCAACGTATCCATGAAATGGCTGGAAAACGATTGCAACGAAGACGAGGAAAAACTTGCCGCGCTTATCGTGGACGCGATTTATCGGGACGAAAAAGCAGTGCTGTAAAAAGCAATCGGTTTAAACTAGCTTAAATTTATTTAACTTTTATCGGTTTTTTATGATTCAGATAAGCTTTTTTGAAATAAACATTGATTTACAGTGTAATACATAATCAGCGTATAGTTTATTGAAAAAAATTTTTCTATATGATATAATAATAAAAAATCATCGGAGGTTATTTATATGTCGGATAAATTAGTTTGCCCTATTTGCGGAGCGCCTACAAGAGTGTATATGGGAAATGCGCGTAAAGACAGATTATGCGGCAAACATGCCGACGAATTAAAAGCGGGGAAAATTGAAAAATGCGGGATATGCGGCGAATGGCACTATATAAACGAACCGTGTAAATGTGCGAAAAAAAATACTATCGGAACTGATGTGCCTGTTGAAAAGCAACGACAGGAAAACGGAAAATGCGTCGTATGCGGCGATGATGCTCCGAAAGGGTCATTGTGCAGGAAATGCTATTATGAAATGCTGGACTATAAAGATTCTTTTGATAAAAACGCCAAGTTGTTCGAGTTGAAAGATTATTACTTTAATCTCCGTTCAAACATTTACCGAATGAAAAATTTTGATTTTATACAATCAAACTGCAATAAGCTTATGGCGTTGGCGGTTTTGACAAAAGATTTATACGATGAGGAATCTTTGACCGACAGGGTTGTAAACGACATTAAAGATATTATTGAAAAGAAAAAACCTCATGATAAACAAGAGAGTTCCGAATATTCAAAAACTCAGGATTCACGCAAGGAAGAACTTTTGCGTACAGCAGACGGTCATTATGTAAAAAGCAATCCCGAAAGTGTAATAGACGATATTTTGTACGATTTAAGGATTGTTCACTGTTATGAGAAAAAAGTGCCTATCAGTATGGACGAGCAAACTGTAACCGCTGATTGGTTTATTCCGGTTACCGACGGAAGACACGGTATTTATATTGAATATTGGGGCATGAATACCAAAGAATATCTGGAGAACAAAGAGAGGAAGAGGAATGCTTATAAGATCCATGACGTTCCTCTGATAGAAATAGAAAAAGATGATTATAAGGACAGACACGGGTTGTCAGACAGGCTTATTTCCGAAATGAACGCGCTTGCGCAAAAATATTTCAGAATAACGGATTTTATTAAATAAGGCATTATATTTTTATTAATAAAAATTTTTCCCTATATCTTAATTTTAGTGGCACAAATAAAAGATTTTTATTTTATTTAAGTAATGTAAAAAGCGGCGATGACGGAATTTCGGAAAAAGTCAATGCCGCGGCGGACATAATGATATGAGCGGGACTGTAAAAAAGGGAATATTTTTCGCCGTTGCGGCGGCTGCTTTGTATGCAATCAATTCTCCGCTTTCCAAACTGTTGCTGGATTATGTGCCGTCCACTCTTATGGCGGGACTGCTGTATCTGGGCGCGGGCATAGGGATGGCGGTGATTGCGCCGGTGCGTAAGACGAGAAAAACCGCATCCCTCGAGCAAAGCCTTACAAAAAAGGATTTGCCGTTTACCGTAGCAATGATTCTTCTCGACATAGCGGCGCCGATATGTCTTATGACGGGACTCAAATTCACGACGGCGGCAAATGCTTCGCTTCTAAACAATTTCGAAATAGTGGCGACGGCGGCCATAGCGCTTGTCGTGTTTAAGGAAAAAATCAGCGGCAGACTTTGGGCGGGCATTGCGTGCGTTACCGCGGCTTGTCTGTTGCTCAGTTTCGAAAGCGGCGAAAGTCTGCGTTTTTCGTTCGGTTCGCTGATGATTCTGCTTGCCTGCGTTTGCTGGGGTGTGGAAAACAACTGTACGCGTTCTCTTTCCTCAAAAGACCCGTTGCAAATCGTGCTTTTAAAGGGCGTTTTTTCGGGCGCGGGTTCGGTTATAATCGGGTTGTGCCTGGGCGAGCGCGTAACGGAAGTCTGGAGCGTTTTCGCCGTTTTATCCGTGGGGTTTGTAGCCTACGGTCTGAGTATTTTTCTGTATGTATATGCGCAAAGGTTGCTGGGCGCGGCGCGTACCAGCGCTTATTATGCCGTAGCTCCCTTTATAGGTGCGTTTCTGTCCCTGCTGATTTTCCGTCAGCTGCCCGATTATATGTTTTTCATCGCGCTTGCCGTTATGGCGGCAGGGGCGTGGTTATGCTCTCAGGATAAACCGATTTTTGCCGGAAGAAAAAGTAAACGTCCGGTGCAGGAAAGTATATCGGCGGAAGAGAACGAAAAAAATTCCATTCCGTCCGAAAACTTTTGTGAAAACCGTGATGCGGATAACGTTGAGTCGCGGAAAGAGACCGAAAACCTCCTAAACAAAGAAGAAGATTCAAAAAACAACGAAGCGGAAGCAAACGGAAAAACCACAAACAAAGGAACGTGATTTTAAAGCTGTGTGCGCGAAAAAAACTAAACGGTTTTCGTAATCAGGTTAAACAATAACCGTTCACATACAGAATATCTTGAAAAAAACCGACTATTGACTCATTTAAGAAAATTTGCTATAATAAAATAAACATAACGTTTTTTTATGAGGAGGAGGTGTATAAATGTTTTCTGATGATTGCCGTGACGCTTTTACAAAAGAGCGGGAAAAGATAAAATCACCTCTTGAATCGGAAAATAGCGGTATAATCAAAAAAGAGGACGAAGAGATTTCGCCTGACGTAAAGGCGTGGCTTTTGTCGCACAAAGACTGCGATATAATAGCAGAGGGTCCCTCCGATTGTATCGAAGAAATGAAAAAATTGCACGATAGGGTGTTTGTCGGTAAAATTTATTTCGACGGTAAAGACTTTTACGACATTTACGGAGGGGGGAAAGCCGCTTCAAAATCTTTTGAAGCAAGCGAAGCCGAATTTAGAAAAACGCTTAATAAAAATTCCGTCGCCGTCAAGCCCGAATGCGAAGCCGACGGCGCGACAAACGGCTTATGCGATGAAACTCCCGATATAAAGCCTTGCTTGACCGAGGAATTAAAATCAGGCACTATAAAGTGCAAGGCGGTAAAAAGGGGTACAGCCTTTACCGTGATGAGAAAGGAAGAAGAACTTTCGCGGCTTCTTTACGGCAAGAAGTTCGATGAAAAACTCGATGACAAAAATTATTTAGATAAAATAAAATCCATGAGTAAAGAGTATAAAAACAAAACTCTTTTTGCCAATATTCTGGGACTTGTGGGACTGTTGCTGTGCTTTTCCACTATGTTTTTATGGTGGTTTGCGTTTCCGAAAACAATGGAATCGTCTTTGGAAATGTTCTGGCTGGAGTTGTTTCTGCCATATAAACCGGAGCAGAGAAGAATTTGTAAATTGCTGTTGTTTATAAACATCGCGCTAATTTTGGCTGTTGCAATTGTGCTCAAGAAAAAAAGTTTAAATTTCGATAATTACAATACGGTTTTGACATTCACGGTATTTGCGATTTTATTTGGTTCCTTTTTTGTTTCTCATTATGTAGATTTTTTATTTTCAGAAATAATATTGGAAGAAAGATTTATAACAGCTATTTTAAGAATATTGGTTAATATCAAGGGATTTCTTTATGTGTCGCTACCCGTACTTTTCCTTATAGCCGCTTACAGAATAGCCGTAAATCCTTTATATTTGAATTTCCGTGATAAAAATGCCGAGACTGTTAAGTTTTTGGAAAGCGCAGATTACGAAAGGTATCTTCAATTAAAAAACGAAATACCTTCTTATACGGTAGAATAACAAAAAGCCGTCCCGGTTTAAAGGGGCGGCTTTTTCATATAGGGGTAAATGACGTCTTAAGCTTGGTATAAAACTTTTTTTATAAATACCCGTTTTAACGTTATAAGTCAAGCGCATCCGCCTTGTTTACGGTCGGATGCGCGTTTTGCTTAATAAACAACCGTGACCTATAAATCAGTTTTGGTCCGCGTTTTTGTCGGAGTTTTCTTTTGCGTTTTCTTTTTCCTCTTTGCTTTTCGCGATTTTATAAGAAATTGCGTTCATGACGAAGGTGGCAATCATGATAAGTCCCACAACTATCACCACCGCAAGCAAACCTTTCCATAAAATATCGAGAGAGGTGAGAAGGTCGGCTTTATTAAAAGCCGCAACTAAGGTACATAAAGCGTTCATGATAAATCCTCCTTATAAAACAAGGCCGATGATAAGGCCGCCCACGATTGCGGAAGCAATCTGACCCGAAACGTTTGCACCCACGGCGTGCATCAGAAGATAGTTCGTGCTGTCCTCTTTAAGTCCCATTTTGTGGACAACGCGCGCCGACATGGGGAAAGCGGAAATACCCGCCGCGCCTATCATGGGATTGATTTTCTTTTTGCTGAACAGGTTCATGACCTTTGCGCACATAATGCCGCCCACGGTATCGAAGACGAACGCCAGAAGGCCCAGTCCCATAATCATCAGCGTCTGAAGCGACAAAAACGATTCCGCCTGCATTTTGAATGCTATGGTGATGCCGAGAAGAAGGGTTATAAGGTTTGCAAGCGTGGTTTTGGCGGTATCGGCAAGACTGCCCAGAACTCCGCATTCCTTGATGAGATTGCCGAACATCAGAAATCCCACAAGCGCAAGGCTTTTGGGCGCGATAAGTCCGGAAATAACGGTAATAATAATGGGGAAGAAGATTTTGACGGACTTACTGACCTTTTTGCCGCTGTAATCCATTCTTATAAGTCTTTCTTTTTTGGTAGTGCAGCACTTTATTACAAAAGGCTGAATTATGGGTACCAGCGCCATATACGAGTAGGCGACCACCATTATGGGGCCGATGTAATTGCTGGCAAGTTTCATCGCGACCAGTATGGAAGTGGGGCCGTCCGCCGCGCCTATGATGCCTATCGACGCCGCGTCGTTTATGCTGAATCCCATTAAAACGGCAAGGATTATCGTAAGGAATATGCCTATCTGTGCAAACGCGCCCAATATCATAAGCTTGGGGTTTACGATAAGCGGCTCGAAATCAATCATTGCGCCTATTCCGATAAATAGAAGTATGGGCAACGCTTCGGAAGCCTCGATTCCCACCTCGAAAAGCCATTGAATTATTCCCGCGCCTTCGCCTGCCGCGGCGTTGGGGTCGGTAAGCACGTTGGAAAACGGAATGTTTACCAGAATCGCACCGAATCCTATGGGCAAAAGAAGAGCAGGCTCCATTTGCTTCTTAATGGCAAGAAAAATAAGCAAAAAGCCTATAAGCCACATCACGACGTGCTGCCACGTCACCGCCGCGACTGTTTCGATAAGAAAGTTCATTTCCTTAAATAACCTCCCATATTTGACCTCCTACAAAAAAAGACCACACCGCCAAAAAAATAAACGGTATGGTCTTGTCGTTTAAAATTAAACCGGGGTAAAACCCGTGTTAGCGATTTAATCACGTAAAGAAATGTACTTTACGCCGACTACTCCCCATAAATCACTTATTTATTATATTCTCGCTAATTCGCCGTGTCAAGTATATTTTTACCGTTTTATGTTTTGCGTATATGTTTATTATCGCTCTTAACCGCGCTTTTATGCAAGAAATAAATGCATAATCGTGAAAGTATGCATAAAAATCGAATATTATAAAATTTTTTTGAATATTTATGCAAAAATGCTTGCTTTTTTCGTTTGAGGCGCGTATAATGATACCATACTTAAAAATCAAAGAGGTAAAAGAAATGAAAAAGTTTATGATTGCTCTTGTCGCGCTTATCGCGGCGTTTACGTGCGTTTTCGCTACGGCTTGCAGCGGCAATAAAGTTAAAATCGGCGTACAGACGGGCACTACGGGCGAGTTTTACGTCAAAGGCAACGAGGACATGATGTTCGAGGGGTATAAGAACATCGAATGCCTGCCTTACAGCAACGGCGGACTTGCCGCAAAAGCCATGGTGGACGGTCTTGTCGATTACGTCATTATCGACAACGGCCCCGCGGCTCAGATTGTGGCGCAGAACAAGGACGTAAAAATGATTGACATCGCTTTGTCTACCGAAGAATACGCTTTCGGCGTGGATAAAAACCAGCCCGAGCTTTTAAATTCGGTAAACGCGTTTATCGACAAAATCAAAGCAGACGGCACTCTTCAGGCGCTTTTCGACAAATACAACGCGCTTGAATACGACGAAAATGGCAACGTTATCGGTGGCGACGACGCTATTACGGGCGTGGAAAGCGCAGCTAAGGATACCGCAAATGCGGCGGGTCAGCTGGTTGTCGCCACCAACGCGGCCTTTGCTCCTTACGAGTACAAAAAAGGCGACAAGTTCGTAGGAATAGACATGGAAATCGCCAAGATGATTGCGGACGAACTCGGGCTCCAGCTTGTTATCGAAGACATGGATTTTGACGCGGTAGTGACGAGTGTGGGTAAAAACGGCGTGGACATCGCAATGGCGGGACTTACCGTAACGGCAACGCGCAGCCAGGTGGTAAACTTCTCCAAGGCTTATTACGAGGGCGCTTACCAGGTGCTTTTAGTCAAAGCCGACAATACCGAGTTTGACAACTGCAAGACCAAAGAAGACGTGGAAAACATACTTAAAAGCAAGTAATAATGAAACGCAGCTGGAATCTTTTTTATACACAATTTATAACCTATAACGGATATAAAACGGTACTCAACGGTCTTGTCGCGACCGTTGAGATTGCCGTTTTAGGCCTTATTATAGGTATTCTGATAGGCACGCTTATCGCGCTTGTCAAGGTTATGCCCAAGTATAAAATCATGCCCAGGATTTTAAACCGCGTGTGCGACGTTTACGTTGGCTTTTTCCGCGGTACGCCTATGGTAGTACAACTGCTGATAGGCAACTTCGTCCTGTTGCCCGCCTTGGGAATTCCCGCCGACGGAATTACCGTTGCCATAGTCATATTCGGACTGAACAGCGGCGCGTATGTTTCGGAAATAATGCGTTCGGGAATTCAGTCGGTGGACTCTGGACAGCTTGAAGCGGGCAGAGCGCTGGGACTTACGTTCTGGACCGCCATGATTAAAATAGTAATACCGCAGTCGATTAAAAACATACTGCCCACGTTGGGCAACGAGTTCATCGTGCTTGTAAAGGAAACTTCGGTAGTAAGTTTTATTGCCGTAACAGACCTTACCAAAGCGTTCCGCGCAATCGGTGACGCAAACTACGAGTACGTGATACCCTATCTGATGCTTGCAGCTATTTATCTTGTGATAGTCATATTGATAACCGTCGGCATACGCTTTATGGAAAGGAGGCTTAAACGCAGTGACGCAAGAAAATAAAATCGACGCCGCTTTGCCCGTGGACAACGTCGCCGCGTCGGATTCAAGCCCGGCCGATTGCTCGGGCGAAGCATCGGACGAAATACTTATCTCGGTCAGAAATCTTAAAAAGAGCTTTGGCGACAACGAGGTACTTAAAGGCATAAATATCAACATAAAAAACGGTGAAAAAATTGCCATAATAGGACCTTCGGGTTGCGGGAAATCCACTTTTTTACGGTGCATCAACTGCATGGAAGACCCTTCTTCAGGCTCGATTTTCTTCGAGGGAGAGGACCTTGCCGACATGAAGGTGGATATCAACGTTCATCGTCAGAAAATAGGCATGGTTTTCCAGCAGTTTAACCTTTTCAACAATCTTACGGTACTGCAAAACATCATGCTTGCGCCCGTGGTTATCGCAAAAAAGAACCGTAACAGGAATAAACGGATTAATTTTTTCAGGTCGATAGCAAATTTATTCAGAAAAAAAGACAAGCGCAAGCCTCTTGTCCCGTTAGGTAAAAGTATGGCGGAAACCAAGGCGGAGGCTTCTGCGCGCGCTCACGCTTTGCTTACCCGCATCGGGCTTGACGACAAGGCGGACGCCTATCCCGCCACGCTTTCGGGCGGACAGAAACAGCGTATCGCCATAGTCCGCGCTTTGGCAATGGAGCCCAAAGTCATTCTGTTTGACGAGCCTACAAGCGCGCTTGACCCCGAAATGGTGGGCGAAGTGCTTGACCTCATGAAAAAGCTTGCCGACGACGGTATGACCATGGTTATCGTCACCCACGAAATGGGATTTGCGAGGGAAGTGGCTACGCGCGTTCTGTTCATGGACGGCGGCGTAATCGCCGAGGAAAATACGCCTGACAAATTTTTCTCCGCGCCCGCCTCACCACGACTTAAAGACTTTTTGTCAAAAGTGCTGTAATTCAGAAAAAACACACCTTACCGGTAAGGCACGGTTACCGTTTTCCGTTAATGCGGTTTTTCGCTTCGGGATTACGGAGCCGTGTTTTTTTTATTTAAAAACGCTTTTTGTTTTGCTTGTCGGTCGGCGTTATATATGGTAAAATCATATTAAAAGGAGAAATCGGCTTGAAACGTTACGACGGAATTTTACTGTGCAGCGATTACGACCTTACGCTGACAAGCAACAAACACGTTTACGTAAAGGGAGAGGACCGTTTTGCGTGTATTCCTCCCGCAAATATCGCCGCCGTCAAGGAGTTTGTGGCTAAAGGCGGGACTTTTGCGATGGTATCGGGACGAAATCCCGACGAAATAGAGGCTGTCAAGGAAATTATGCCCATTGAAGACCTTTGCGTGTGCAGTAACGGCACCGCGGTTTATTCTTTCAAAGAGCACCGCGCCGTAGTGTCTTTTACCATGGACGAAAGCTGTCTTGCGGCTGTAAGATATTTTGCCGCGCGCGCAGACAAATTCGATTTTCTGAGAATAACGGACAACGATTTTAAATTCGTGTTTTTCCGCGACGGCGACGACCTTGACAGCGTCCTGAAAAAACCGCGTTTTCCCGTTTACAAAATGATTATCGAGCATTTTTCCGTAGACGTGGCAAAGCGCCATTACGAGGAGGCGTTACAACTCTTTTCGGACAGATTCTCCGTGGAAATGTCGGGACCCCGAACGCTTGAGATTTGTCCTGCATTAAGCGGCAAGGGAGAGGCACTGAAGCGAATGATTCCGCTTTTAGGCAAAAAGTTCGATAAAATCGTGTGCGTGGGCGATAATCAGAACGATATAGGCATGATTAAATTTGCCGATATAGGTTATGCCGTGGGCAACGCGATAGACGCGCTTAAAGCCGCCGCCGACAAAGTAACGGTGGAAAGCAGCGAAGGCGCCGTCGCCGCCGTTATCAGCGACCTTAAAAACATTTAATAACCAAAAGCCGTCCCGAATAACGTGACGGCCTTTAAAATTTCGGCGTCGGGACTAATCTGCGCGCCGCTTTTTTATGCAACGAAGAAAAAGATAAGGTTTAATATTTTTTTAATTCCGCTTCGGCGGTTCTCCGAAAGCTTTTTTATAGGCGCGGTAAAAGGAGCTGGCGCTGTCGAAGCCGCAATCCATTGCGATTTGCAGCACTGTGCGCGGCGCCGGCAAAGCAAGCATTTCCCTCGCTTTTTTAACGCGCAGATTGTTAAGATAGTTCTTAAGGTGCATGCCTACCGTTTTATTGAATTCCTTGGAAAGATACTGACGGCAATAACCGTATTTTTTGCTTAGCGAATCAAGGGTTATGTCCTCGCAAAAGTGTTTGTCGATGTATCCGAGTATGTTTAAAACAAGCGTGCTTGCGCCCTCGCCGCCGTCCTTTATCGGATAGCGCGATACAAGCAGCCCGAGTATAAGCGAAACGAATCCGTGCGACAATAAAGCATTGTCGTAATTTTTTCCTTCGTAAAATTTTTTTACGAGGGGAAAGACGTTTTGCGCATTATACGATTTGTCGCTTAATATGTGCGGAAATATTCCTCCGTCTGTTTGTTCGCGGAATATTTTGAGAAAGTCGTCGGAAATTACCATGCAGTAAAGTTCGCAGTCGGTGCGGTATAAGTTGGAGTGCACGTCCAGCGAATTGACGAATACTATGTCGTCGGCGGTCGCAACGCTGCGGTTTTGCCCCACGCAGGAAGTAAACTCGCCTTTTACGACGTAAACAAGCTCTATACTCTTATGAAAATGCGGCAAACGGTTTTGTCCCGCTTTTTTATACGCGTGTGTGAAATATAGCGCGTTTTTTTCATCTCTTGCGGGTTCGTAATCGAAGCTCATTTTTTTCTCTCCTTCACTGAGAGTATATCATATCGAAGTTAAGAATTTCAACTCTTTGCAAGCACATATAGTTTTTTTGGTTAATTTTTGATACATTCGCGCGAATCGTTGAGTGGCGTGTAACAGCTTTCAGGCGTTATAATATGAAAAAAAAGAGCGGAGGGGAAAAATCATGATTGATTATAAACTTAAAATTGCGCTTGTGCCCGAAAGACGATATCTTCCGGGTCCCAAACGCACGGGGATTTTCAATCCCGATTATGCGGTAAAGAACAAAGAGCGCATCGTGTCTTACATAAAGTCACGGTTCGCTGACGAGATTACCGAGTTTACTGACCTCGAGTGGCTTAACGAAGAGGGGCTTTTGTATCTCGAATCGGACTGCGAAAAAGTGGCGGAAAGGCTTAAAGCGGAAAAAGTCGACGCAATATTCCTGATAAACTGCAATTTCGGCAACGAGGAGGCCGCGGGGAAAATAGCACATCTTATGAATCTGCCCGTTTTGCTGTATGCTCCGCGCGACGACAAGTTCGACGCGGACGGAACGCGCTATACGGATTCGCAGTGCGGAGTTTTTGCCATATCCAAGCAGCTCAAGCGCAGGAACGTACCGTTTACTTACATAGAAAACTGTTACGAAACCGATTCCGCTTTTACGAAGGGATTACAGCAGTTTCTTTCGGTTGTGTGCATGGTAAAGAACTTCCGTAATCTTGACATTGCGCTTGTAGGTACCCGCTTAAGACCTTTCAAAAGCGTAATGTGCAACGAAACCGAGCTTATGGAAAAGTTCAATATCGGCGTGGTTACCGTAAACATGGCGGAGTCGCTTGCCGCGCTTAACGACATATACAAAAACCGCATTGATTTACTCAACCGTTATGCCGACGAGTATGCCCGTAAGGTGGACGTGTCAAGCGTAAGCCGCGAGCAGCTTGTTAAAATGATGACGTTTGTGGAGTTTTACAAGGATATTGCGCGCGAGTATAATGTAAGCGTTATCGCGACCGAGTGCTGGACGGCGATGCAGCCCGGATTCGGAGCCATGCCTTGCGTCGCGATGAGTATTCTTGCCGACGAGGGGATTGTGGTCACCTGCGAGTCGGACGTGTACGGCGCCGTCACCAACGCGCTGTTAATATGTGCCTCGCGCGGAAAAAATCCGCCTCTTTTCGGCGAGTTTACCTGCCGCAATCCGAAAAACGACAACAGCGAGCTTTTATGGCATTGCGGACCTTTCCCCATGAGCGCGAAAGCGGAGGGCGAAAAGGCATATTTATACAACGCGCGCCCGTCGTTCCGCGTGGCGGACGGGGAGTACACCGTGGCACGTTTTCAGGGCGAGAGGGGGAATTACTATCTGTTCGCCGCACCCGTCAGAACGGGCGAGGGCCCGTTTACTTTCGGCACTTATATGTGGGCGGAATTCAAAGACCTGCCGGCGGTCGAGCGTAAACTGGTCGAGGGTCCTTACATTCACCACATGAGCGAGCTGAAAGGCAACTGGTACGACGTGTTGAAAGAGTTCACGAAATACGTTCCCGGTTTAACGTTCGACGGTATTAACGGTTAAGCTATAAAGGACTGTCCGCGCGCGTCAAGACAGCTCTTGAAACAAGCGTACTGAGTATTATCGTTTACGGCGCCCGAAATATTGTTAATTCGGTTTGAACGTAATATCGGTGAAATATAAACCGTAAAGAAAAAACCGCAGCGGAAAAGCATATCTTACCGTTGCGGTTTTATATTTTTTTGATTTTAAGCCGATTTGTTAAGCGGCTTCCTTATTTACATCATTCTTTTAAGGTCGTCTTTGGAGTGCAGCCCCACCGCCTTGTTGACGGGCGCGCCGTTTTTGAAGAATATAAGCGTGGGTATGCTTTGTACGCCGTAAGCCGCAGCAAGGGAAGGCTCCTCGTCCACGTTTACTTTTACGATTTTAAGCGTTCCCGCGGTTTCGGCGGCAAGATCCTCCAAAATGGGACCCTGTGCGCGGCAGGGGCCGCACCACGGCGCCCAGAAATCTACAAGCACCTGCTCGCTTGCGTTAAGCACTTCGGACTGAAATTCCGTTGTTTTTACCTGTTTCATTTTAAAATTCTCCTTATCTGAATTTTTTTAATAAAGTTCGTCTAAAGCGACGACGGCTTTTTTGTAAATGTCGAAAAGCTTGTAAAGCTTTGTCACTTCGATGTTTTCGTCCGCGTTGTGAATGTTTGTTTCCGTCCCGGGGAAAGTGGGGCCGAATGCCACCGCGTTGGGAAGCTCGCGCGCGTAGGTGCCGCCGCCCGTCTGAATGGGGCGCGGATTAACTTCACCCGTTTCCTCGGCGTAAACTTTCAGAAGCGTTTTTATAAGAGGCGAATCCTCGGGTATATAAAGATTTTCCGCAAACCTTGCCCTTTTTATAACCGTGCCCGAGGGAAGAGCGTTTTTAAGCTTGGCTTCGGTATCGTCGGGATTGCAGCAAAGCGGCAGACGGAAGTCGAATTTAAGGGTAAGATAAGCTCCGTCGTATTCCGCCACTCCCATATTCATGGTAAGGCGGCCGCTTTTTTCGTCCTCGGCGTAAATGCCGTTGGCTTTCGCGGCGTCCTTATTGCAGAAACCGTCGAAAATTCTGCCGATAAAATCGCTTTCGGGTGCGGCGGCTTTAAGCACCGCCCAGATTTTCCACATCGCGTTGTCCGACTTATCGGGGTCCATTGCGTGACCCGCTACGCCTTTTGCGCCGATTTTAACTCCTTTATCGGTAATTTCCACCGATAAATCGGACGGGTCTGCGCCGATTTTTACAAGCTGTTTCATTATGCGCGCGGAAGAAAAAACGTCAGAGGTAAAAGGTCCGTCCGCGGCAAGGTTTTTCAGCATAGTTCCGCCGTTTTTCAATGTTACCGATGAAAATCCCGGTACGACGTTGGCGCGGCCCGTGCAGACAAAATCGACTACGTTGTCTTTGAAAACTTCGTCGGGGGTAAGCACCGCGTCAGTATGCAGTATTCCCTTTTCGCTGTTTATGACGGGAAAGTCGGAGTCGGGTACAAGCGACACCACGGGAATTTCGCCCGTGTCAACGTATTTTTTTAAACACAGCGAGCCAGTTTCCTCGTTACAGCCCACTATAAGCCTTATCCTGTGCTTAAGCTTGATTTTTTCTTCCTTGAATTTTTTTAACAGATGCAACATTACTACCAGCGGACCTTTATCGTCGGCAACGCCTCTGCCGTAAACTTTGCCGTCCGTATTTCTCATTTTAAACGGGTCCGAATCCCAGCCGCTTCCCGCAGGAACGATGTCGATGTGCGCCAGAATGCCTATGACGGGCTTTTCCGCCTCGCCGTAGTCCGCCCAGCCGTAATATCCGCCGTATTCGCCCACTTTAAGGCCGTAAAAAGACGCCTTGTTCAGAAACCAGTCCAAAGCGTTTCTTACCTCTGTGCCGAAAGGGGCGTCCGCCGCGCTTCTTTCCGCTTCGACGCTGTTGAAAGAAATCAATTCGCTTAAGTCGTTAAGCATACCAAAAACCTCACGAAAAAAATAAAACTTTTTATATATAAAGCCAAGTGGCCTTTTGCAAGTTAATTGCGGCGTCAAACGCTTGCTTAAAACCGCGTTTTGTTTTATAATAATTTTTGCCTTTATGTCATGCGGAAAAGGTTATCGGCTCTTTTGAAAGCTATTATACTCCCGCCTGACGATTTTGTCAACGAAAGGAGTGTTCGGCAATGGAAACTGTAAGAACGAGATTTGCGCCCAGTCCCACGGGTTATCTGCATATAGGCGGACTCAGGACCGCGCTTTACGCATGGCTTTTTGCGCGTAAAAACGGCGGTAAATTCATTTTGCGCATAGAGGACACGGATCTCGAGCGTTATGTGGACGGAGCGGTGGAGATTATTTACCGTACGCTCAGGGAAACGGGACTCGACTACGACGAAGGACCCGACGTCGGCGGCGATTACGGTCCGTACATTCAGTCCGAGCGCAGAGAAATTTACCTCGAATACGCGCGCAAGCTGGTCGAACAGGGCGACGCTTATTACTGCTTCTGTACCAAGGAGCGGTTGGAAGAAATCCACAAAAACGGCGCGACCAAGTACGACAAACACTGTCTTTCGCTCAGCAAGGAGGAAGTGCAAAGGCGTATCGACGCAGGCGAAAAATACGTCATCCGTCAGAATATTCCCGAAGAGGGGTCGTCAACTTATCACGACATGGTTTTCGGGGATATTACGGTGGAAAATAAGGACCTCGAAGATAATATACTCATAAAATCCGACGGTATGCCTACTTATAACTTCGCAAACGTCGTGGACGACCACCTTATGGGTATCAATTACGTCATTCGCGGGGTGGAGTATCTTTCCAGCACTCCCAAATACAATCTGCTGTATAAGGCTTTCGGATGGGAAATTCCCAATTATATGCACCTTCAGCCCATTATGCGCGACGCTACCCACAAGCTGAGCAAGCGTCACGGCGACGCGTCTTACGAGGACTTCATAAAAAAAGGCTATCTTAAGGAAGCAATAGTCAACTATATCGCGCTTCTGGGATGGAGTCCTAAGGATAACCGCGAAAAATTTTCGCTTGACGAGATGAAGGAGCTGTTTTCCGTGTCCGGATTAAGCAAGTCCGCGTCCATTTTCGACGAAAACAAGATGCGCTGGCTTAATTCCTGCTACGTTAAAGAGCTGTCCGACGAGGAATTTCACGCTTACGCATTGCCGTTTTACGAAAAACTGGATTATCTTAAGGGTTATGACCTTAAATATCTGTCCTCGCTTCTCAAAAACCGCTGCGAAATTTTTTCCGACGTGGAAAAGCTTACGGCGTTTCTGACCGAGTTCGAAGGTTTCGACCTTGACCTTTTCGTAAACGCAAAGTGGAAGACCGACCGCGATTTGGCAAAGAAAATGATTCCCGACCTTACGGAACTTTGCGAAAATTCCTTCGATTCGCTGCATGACGGATTGGTTGCTTATGCTGAAAAGGCAGGCTATAAAAAAGGTCAAGTACTTTGGATTTTCCGTATCGCGATAACCGGCGCGCAGAATACGCCCGGCGGCGCAACCGAAATGGCAACGCTTTTGGGCAAAGACGAAGTCATTAAAAGGCTGAAAATTTGTACGGACAGGCTTTGAATTGCCGTTTGTGCGAATCTGTAAAAAAATAAAACATAAATTATCGGCAAAATCGCCGAATCTGTTTTTAATTATGATTACAAAAAGCCCGCGGGTTAAAAGCCTGCGGGTTATTTTTTTATATTGTACGTTTTTTTAAGGTTAATCCTGACTTTTTTCTTCGTTTTTTTCGTCTTTTCCCCCTCGTTTACGGTATTGAGTGGGAGAGGTGCCGTATTTGTTTTTAAACATATACATAAGCGAGCGGTCGTTTTTAAACCCCGTCTGGGCAGCTACGTCCGCAAGAGGCAACTGAGTGGACGAAAGTAATCTTTTAGCGCGCTCCAGCCGCAAATTGTTAAGATACTGCATGGGTGCGTTGCCCGTATATTCTTTAAAAAGTTTTTCAAGATGCGATGCGCTGTAACCTGACACTTCGGCAATGCCGTTGAGAGTTACGGGTAAATCGAAATTGTTTTCCAAAAAATTCATGGCGTTTTTAAGTTCGTTGGGAATAGTGACGTGTCTGCGCGAGTCGGAAAATTCAATTATATCCACGAAAAGAGAGTAGGTCTCAACCGATAACTCGTAAAGGTCGGGAGTAAAGCTTTTCATGGATTCGGATATTTTGGAAAAGTGTTTTTCGATGATGTCCCGCGGGAAGTTTTTTATTATGTAATTGTTGTCGTTGTGAAACTTGCCGTAAAGATTTGCAAGCTGACTTCCGTCGTCCTTTATGTGCATACAGTAAATGTTCCACGGTCCTTCGGGTACGAAAATCCGCTTTTGATACGTGTGTAAAAGTATAAGGTCGCCTTGTTCGATATCGAAAGTCAAGTTGTTTACGGTAAATCGCGCATTGCCCGAAATCGTGTAATTTATCATGTAAAAGTCGTAAAACTGCAGCTCGTTATAATAATTTTTGCCTATTTCTTCGTAACCCAGAAAAAACGGTATTATAAGGTAATTGATATTCTCGAAAAGACTTTCCTTAAGGCGTATTCTTACCGATTTGTCGGAAAAATCGTGATGTTTGACTTCCCTCGTTTTCATTTTTATGTTCCTATAATATAATAATTTTTTGTAGTTATGTGGAATTTTATGTATTGACCGTTTTGTTTTAATTACATTATACTATATTTCTGTCTCTTATACACATCTGACGCTGCCGACGAACTCTAGGGTGTAG
>UQSP01000013.1 GCA_900543755.1 uncultured Eubacteriales bacterium | reverse complement strand
CTACACCCTAGAGTTCGTCGGCAGCGTCAGATGTGTATAAGAGACAGATTATAATAATGATATCATAGTAAAAAGGTAGGAATTTGTTTTGAAGCTTTCGACAAGGGCAAGATACGGATTGCGGATAACGTTTTTAATAGCCTTATCGCACGATAAGCCCGTTTCGCTTAGTTCTCTTGTCCGCCAGACAGACCTGAGCGAAAAATATCTGGAACAGCTTTTGGGCATGCTTCGCAAAGCCGGAATCATTGAAAGCGTGAGAGGGGCTCAGGGCGGATATTATCTGTCAAGAACACCCGAGGAAATCAATATAAAGGAAATTCTGGAAGCGCTTAACGACAGCTTTGACATATCGGATTGTGCGGGAGGCAACTGCAAAGACGCGTACTGTCCCAACAAAATAATTTTCAAGCGGATATACGACGGAATAGACGAATTGCTGTCTTCGACGTCGTTAAGCGATATGATAAACGACTACAGGTGTGTGAGGTGATTATGAAAAGAGTTTATTTGGACCATTCGGCGACAACTCCTCTCGATTCCGAGGTTTTAGAGAAAATGTTGCCGTATTTTACCGACAAGTTCGGTAACGCAAACAGTATGCATTCTTTCGGTCAGGAAGGGGCTTATGCCGTCGATGAAGCGCGCAGAAAAATCGCAGAGCTGATAGGCGCAAAACCCACGGAAATTTATTTTACTTCCGGCGGAACGGAGGCGGACAACTGGGCGATAAAAGGCATGGCGGCAAAACTTCGCAAAAAAGGGAATCATATAATAACTTCTTCAATAGAGCATGCCGCTATTATTTCTTCTTGTCACCAACTTGAGGAGTTCGGTTTTGAAGTTACTTTTCTGCCCGTCGACAAAACGGGCAAAGTTAACCCCTTAGACCTTGAAAAAGCCATTACGGACAAGACGGTTCTTGTATCGGTAATGCTTGCAAACAACGAAATAGGCACAATTCAGCCCGTTAAGGAGCTGTGCGAAATCGCCCATAAAAAAGGGATTTACTTTCATACCGACGCGGTGCAGGCGGTGGGTTCGATACCCGTTTCCGTCAAAGAGCTGGGCGTGGATTTAATGTCCTTTTCCGCCCATAAGTTTTACGGGCCGAAAGGAGTGGGCGTGCTTTATATTAAGGGAGGAACAAAACCGGATAAGTTCATGACGGGCGGCCATCAGGAGCGTACAATGCGAGGCGGCACCACAAACGTTCCGGGAGTAGTGGGTATGGCGGCGGCACTGGAAAAAGCCGTCACGCATCTTGACGAAAATTACAATTACGTTAAAAGTCTGCGTGACAGGTTCGTAAAGCGCGTTAAAGAAGAGATACCTTATGTCGTTTACAACGGGCATGAAACCGACCGCTTGCCGCAAAACGCAAATTTCGCTTTCGAGTTCATCGAAGGAGAGTCCATTCTCATGTCGTTGGATCTTGCGGGTATAGCGTGCTCTTCGGGTTCGGCATGCTCATCGGGTTCGCTTGAACCGTCACACGTATTATTGGCAACCGGCTTGCCCGTGGAAAAGGCGCACGGGTCGATAAGATTCAGTTTCGGCAGGGACAATACGGTCGAAGACGTCGATTATACCGTCGACAAACTTAAGGAAATAGTAAACAAATTGCGCGAAATGTCGCCGCTTTTCTGTGAATTTAAAGGAGAAACCAAAAATGTATAACGAAAGAGTAGTTAAAGAATTTCAGAACCCTCAGAACGTAGGAGAAATGAAAGACGCCAACGCCGTAGGCACCGTGGGTAACGCCACTTGCGGCGATATAATGAAGATATACATGAAAATAGAAGACAACGTCATAAAAGACGTCAGTTTTCAGACGTTCGGTTGTGCCGCAGCAATCGCCACTTCGTCCGTAGCAACTTCCATGATTAAAGGCAAGACCGTGGACGAGGCGCTTAAGATAACCAACGCTCAGGTGGTGGAAACGTTGGGCGGTTTGCCCGCACAGAAACTTCACTGCTCCGTCCTTGCCGAGGAAGCGATAAAAGCCGCAATAAACGATTACCTCGTTAATTACAAAAACGGTAAAATCGACGGCTGAAACGTCGTTTCAACTTAAAGTCGCAGTCCGGCAGGCTTGATTGCTTTTCGTCCGACATAATTGCCGTATTGTTTTAATAATAGATTTTTCCGCATTAAGACGCTTAAAAATATAAAAAATTTTTGTGGATTTAAGATAATTTTTAAAAGTTTTACCATATTTTTTATGCTGTCAGGTGTTATATTTTGTTTGATGGGCGCAAACAATACGCATAAAAGGAGGTAAAGCATGAAAGACTTTTTCGTAGGTATGGCTATCGGCGTAATGACCGGTGCAATGGTTGTCGCTAATCCCAAAGCCCGCAGAATGATGGCTGACGTCAAAAGCAAGGTTATGTCTGACGCGTGCGATTGCAAATGTCATGACGGCCATAACGGAGCTGAAGACTCGCATGAAAACCGTCATAATGACGGCGGCAGCGACTGGCAGTAATTTTATAGATTTTAAAGATAAAATCGGAATTGACCGCTTGCGACAAAAGCGGTCATATTTTTTATCTTATTTTCACGCTTTTTACTGTTCAAATTCAAAATAATATGCTATAATCTTTAATAGATATGAGAATGATATGTGTAGATTACGGCGACGCCAGGATAGGGCTTGCCGTCTGCGACGAAACCGAAATGCTTGCTTCGCCGCTTGCCACGATAAAATCTCTCAGCATGCGCAAGAACATCGACAACGTGGCGCGTATCGCCCATGAAGAGGGCGCGGGCCGCATAGTCGTGGGATTGCCGCTTAACATGGACGGGACGGAAGGCGCGCGCGCAAACAAAACCAAGGCTTTCGGCAACGTGCTTGCCAAAGTTTCGGGAATAGACGTCGTTTATTTCGACGAGCGGCTTTCTTCTGTCGAAGCGGAATATATAATGGATATGAACATGGTCGGGAAAAATAAGCGCAAAGACATTGTCGACAGGATTGCGGCACAGGTTATTTTGCAAAGTTATCTCGATTCAAATAACAAAAAAGGAGTTTTAAAATGAAAAACGCAAACGAAAACGTGGAAATTATGGAAGATGACGAAATAGTCACTCTCTACGACGACAACAACGAACCCGTCGATTTTTACGAAGTTGCCTGCGTGGAATACAAGGACGATTATTACGCCCTTCTTGAACCCGTTGAAGAAATGGAGGGACTTGAAGACGGCGACGTGCTGATATTCAAACTTGAAGAGCAGGAAGACGGGACCGACCTTTTTATGCCGGTAGAGGACGAAACTCTTCTCAACGAAGTTTTCGACGAGTATCTCAAGGCGGTTGCAGACCATGAATGCGATTGCGGTTGCGAAGATTGCGACGGCGAGTGCGACTGCGAAGGCGAGCATCACGATTGCGATTGCGGCAAGTGCGGAGAATAAGGCAAATATTTCTGCAAAAACAAGTAAATAAAGGAAAAATAATGCAAATTCGTTTGCATTATTTTTTTTAATGTGCTATAATGCTAAACGGTTTAATACGCACCCGAAGGGATCGGTCCTTCTGTGCGGGCGGCAAAATCTGATTATCGGCCGTCCGAATGGGATTCGAAATGACAGTCGGGGAGGTACAACAGGAGGTAAAACCATGACTAACGTTGTTTCAATGAAGCAGCTGCTTGAGGCGGGCGTGCATTTCGGACACCCCACCCGTAAATGGAATCCGAAGATGAAGAAGTATATCTATACTTCCAGAAACGACATTTACATCATCAATCTCGAAAAGACCGTAGGCCTTATCGACGAAGCTTATGCTTTTATCAAAAGCGTTGCCGAAAGCGGTAAAAACATTCTTTTCGTCGGCACCAAGAAACAGGCTCAGGAGGCCATTCAGCAGGAAGCCGAAAAGTGCGGTATGTATTACGTCAAGTCTAGATGGCTGGGCGGCACGCTTACCAATTTCAGCACCATTCGTACCAGAATCGAAAGACTTAACAAACTTAACCAGATGGAAAAGATGAACGAGTTTAACGTTCTTCCCAAGAAAGAAGTTGCAAAGCTTATTGCCGAGCGCGATAAACTTGAGGAAAATCTGGGCGGAATCAAAGAAATGCATTCGCTTCCCGGCGCTTTGTTTATCGTTGACCCCAAGAAAGAGCATCTTGCCGTTTCCGAAGCGCGCAAGCTTAACATTCCTATCGTAGGCATCGTGGATACCAACTGCGATCCCGATGAAGTTGATTACGTTATTCCCGGAAACGACGACGCAATCCGCTCCATTAAACTCATTGCAAGCGCTATGGCCGACGCTGTTATCGAAGCTCGCGAAGGCGAGGAAGGACTTGCCCTTCGCCGTCAGATGGAAGCTCAGATGAACGCCGAGTCCGAGGCTGCTAAAGCTCAGGCTGAGGAAGAAGCCGAAGAAGAGGCCGAAAAGGTCGTCGAAGAGGCTGTCGAAGGCTGATTTTATTGAATTTTTCGGATTGACGCGTTTAAGCGATAAACGGATTGAGAATTATATTGTCAGATAAGCTTTGTTCGTTTTCTTATTACTTTTGTTAATTTAAAGCGATATTCTTAAGGATATAGTTAAAACTTCCGTAGTGCAAACATTTATTGCGTCATTCTTTAAAAAATCTTAATCAAAGTTAAAACAAAAAAGGAGATATACTTATGGCATTTACGGCTAAAGACGTCGCAAAGCTCAGAGAGCAGACCGGCGCCGGCATGATGGATTGTAAGAAAGCTTTGACCGCCACCGACGGCGATATGGACAAAGCTGCGGAATATCTTAGAGAACAGGGTGTAAGCATTGCTGCCAAAAAAGCTTCCCGCATTGCTTCGGAAGGCGTTGTAAGCGCGTTCATGAGCGAGGACGGTAAAATCGGCGCATTGGCTGAAATCAACTGCGAATCCGATTTCGTCGCGAAAAACGCATCGTTTGTGGAGTTTGCCGACAGTATCGCCAAGCAGGTTGCCCTGACTAATCCCGCTGACGTGGAAGCTTTGCTTGCCGAAAAGGCTATTGACGCCGACGGCACGGTTCTTGATAAAGTAAACAATGCTACCGCCAAAATCGGCGAAAAGATTTCGCTTCGTCGTTTTACCCGCATGGAAATGAACGGCAGAGCGGAAACCTATATTCACATGGGCGGCAAAATAGGCGTTCTTCTGGGCGTGGAGACGGATAAGGATTTGTCCGGCAATGCAGATTTTAATGCGGCTTGCCACGATATCGCAATGCATATTGCTGCTTTCGCCCCCAAATATTCCTACGACGCCGAAGTTCCTGCTGAAGAAGTCGCGCACGAAAAGGAAATACTGAAGGCGCAGATTAAAAACGATCCCAAAAACGCTTCCAAGCCCGATCAGATTATCGAAAAGATGCTGGAAGGCAGAATTAAAAAATTCTATAAGGAAGTTTGCCTTGTCGATCAGGATTTTGTCAAAGATCCTTCCGTTACCGTTTCCAAGCACCTTGAAAACGTTGCCAAAGCCGCAGGCGGCAGCGCAAAAATCGTTCGTTTCGAGCGTTTTGTGATGGGCGAGGGGCTTGAAAAGAAAAACGAAAACTTCGCCGAAGAAATCGCGAAGATTGCAAACAGATAATTGTTTTAAAGTTTTATAGGAACACTTATTTTGGTGTTCCTATTTTTTTGGAGGAATATTGTCGTGTATAAAAGAGTTCTTTTGAAAATAAGCGGCGAGGCGCTTGCCGGTGAAAGCGGGTCGGGCATCGACTTCGCAACAGTTGAGCATATAGTCAAGCAGGTAGTCGAGCTTCATAACGAAGGCGTCGAAATAGGCATCGTCGTCGGAGGCGGCAATTTCTGGCGCGGCCGTCAGGGTACCAATATGGACAGAGTTACTGCCGACCATATGGGCATGATTGCCACTATCATGAATTCGCTGGCACTTCAGGACGCGATTGAAAAGAAGGGCGTGCCCGTAAGAGTGCAAACCGCGCTTACCATACCTTCGGTTGCAGAGCCGTTTATTCTTCGTAAAGCGCTCAGGCACTTCGAGTGCGGGAGAATAGTTATTTTCGCATGCGGTACGGGTAATCCTTATTTTTCCACCGATTCGGGTGCCGCTTTGCGTGCAATCGAGATTAAAGCCGACGTACTTTTGATGGCTAAAAACGTGGACGGAGTATATGACTCCGATCCCAAGACCAATCCCGACGCAAAGAAGATCGAGTCTATTTCTTATATGGACGTAATGAACCGCAATCTCAACGTCATGGACTTTACTTCCATAACTCTGTGCATGGAAAACCGAATACCCATAGTTGCTTTCGGTTTGGGCAGCGAAAACGGACTTATTAAAGCTGCGCACGGCGAAAAAATAGGAACAATCATCGCATAACAGTTGTAAAAAAAGGATTTCTTTGATATAATATTGCTACTGGCCTTGCTTTTTGCCTTAAAGCGCGCAAAAAGCAAAAAATATTTACGGCAAACGGAGGATTTATGATTTTTAATTTACCCGAAGTAAAGGACGCTTTCGATGAATATGAGTTGGCTCTTATGGACACCGTAGAGCATTTGAAATCCGAACTGAACGCAATTCGCGCGGGTCGTGCCAATCCTCAGATACTCAACAAAATTACGGTGGATTACTACGGTGCGCTTACTCCGTTGAATCAGATGGCAAACATTACCGTGCCCGAGGCGCGTCTTTTACAGATTTCTCTTTGGGACACAAGCATGATTAAAGCCGTAGTAAAGGCTATTACCGCGTCGGATATCGGCATTACGCCCACCGATGACGGAAAAGTCATCAGGCTTGTTTTTCCCCAGCTTACCGAAGAGCGCCGTCGCGACTTAGTTAAACAAGTCAAGAAAATAGGCGAAGATCATAAGGTTACGCTTAGAAATTCGCGCCGCGACGTCATGGATAAAATCAAGAATTTCAAGAAGAACAACGCGATTACCGAAGACGAAGTTGCTTCTTACGAAAAAGAAGTACAAAACATTCTTGACAAAAACATCGCTTCGGTTGATACGATTATTAAAGATAAGGAAAGCGAGATACTTGAAGTTTGATAAAGTTAGCGCTAAAATTCCGTTTCATATCGCCATTATTATGGACGGCAACGGTAGATGGGCGGAAAAACGTTCTCTTTTACGCAAGTTCGGACATCGCGCCGGCGTCAGGACGCTTATCAAGACCGTAAAATATGCGTTTTCTTTGGGTGTGGGAATCGTTACGGTTTATGCTTTTTCCACTGAAAACAGATTAAGGCCCAAAGACGAAGTGGATTCGCTTATCGACCTTATACGCAAAAATTTCGCAACTACTTTTCGCGACCTCGTAAAGCGGGGTATCCGCGTCAGGGTATTGGGCGAACGCAGCTTTTTCCCTGACGACGTCGTGGATATTTTGGACAAAGTGGAAAACGAAAGCAAAGACGGCAAGGGCGGCATTTTCAACGTTGCGCTTAATTACGGCGGAAGGGCTGAAATGGTTCGCGCCGCGAAGTTGCTGTCCGAAAGCGGAAAAGAGTTCAATGAAGAAAATTTTTCGCATTTCCTTTATACATCGGATCAGCCGGATCCGGATATAATAATAAGGACGGGCGGTGAAAAACGTTTAAGCAATTTTCTTTTGTATCAGTCTGCGTATTCGGAATTGTTTTTTGTAGATACGCTTTGGCCGGACTTTTCTAACCAAGAACTTGATTCCATAATCGCTCAGTACGGCGAAAGAGACAGACGATACGGTAAGGTGTAATAAATTTATGTGTAAAAACGACGACAATAACAATAATCTTCCTGTTCAGCCCGAAGTCGAACCGTCGCCTGTTGAAAGTGGCGGCCAGCCCGATAACGGCGGGAAAAAAGACAGAAGCAATCTGCATCAGAGATTAATTACCGCAATTTTTATTGCGGTATTGTATATTGCGCCTATTTTACTCGGTTTTTATGTGAACGAGCTGTTTTACGACGCGCTTATAGTATTTCTGATGTGCGCCGCCAGTTACGAGTTTTCACGCGCCGTTTCCGTCAAATTTGCAAAACCGATAAACTCATTCGTGTTTATCAACATCGTTTTAGGCTACGTTGCCTTTAAGCTGTCATTTGAGTTATTGGGCATGGGCGGAGTAACTTCATTCTTCGGTGTAATGGCTGTCGCTTTCATTGCTTGTATCGTTTACAACATGGTAAGCAACAAGTACAACATCAACAACGTTGTAAGCACATTGTTCGTAATGATTTATCCCGGCGCGATAATGTCATATTTGATTGCGCTCAATTATCTCGGCCCCTTTACGCACGTTGCGATAATTATGGCATTTGGTGTGACCACGCTAACCGACTCTATGGCATATTTTGTAGGTTCTACGGTAAAAGGTCCCAAACTTTGCCCTAAGATAAGTCCCAAAAAAACGATTTCGGGCGCAATAGGCGGCTTGGTCGGCGGCGTTATAGGCGGAGTAATTATTTATTTCTTTGCTAAATACGGCGTCGTCGGATGCGAGCCCATATTGACCGCAACAGTTCCCAACGTGTTGAATTTTCTGTTTCTGGGTCTTGGTACGTCGCTGTTTTGCCAGATCGGTGATCTTATTTCCTCGTATATCAAACGCGCGTGCGGGATTAAGGATTTCGGAAAAATTTTAAAAGGTCACGGCGGATTTATGGACAGAATTGACGGATTGATTATTTCCTCCGTATTTATATTTATTTATTTCTCCATAGCCGGGTTGTTGGTATGACGGGCGTTGCAATACTTGGGTGTACCGGTTCCGTCGGACGACAGACCCTTGACGTAATAAGGCAGTTTAAAGATAAATTCCGCGTTACCGCGCTTGTGTGCGGCTCCGACGCGGAAACTCTTTTAAAACAAGCCGAAGAATTTAAACCCGATTTTGTCGGAATTGCCGACAAAACCCAAGCGGAAAAGCTTAAGTCGCTTTCCTATAAATGCGATGTGTTTTTAGGCCCCGACGCACAACAAATCGCAGCTTCCTTACCGAATACGGATTTGGTTGTCGCGGCAGTAGTGGGACTAAACGGTCTTACCGGCGTTGTGGCGGCTTTAAACGCAGGTAAAAAAGTCGCCCTTGCAAACAAGGAAACTCTTGTTGCCTGCGGCAGTTACGTTACACGGCTCGCAAAAGAAAAGGGCGTTGAGCTTTTTCCCGTCGACAGCGAACATTCCGCAGTTTATCAGTGTCTTAAATGCGGAAGGGCTCAGGACCTTAAAAGAATAATACTGACTGCAAGCGGCGGACCTTTTTTCGGCGCACAAAGTCTTGACGAACTTAAAGACGTTACGCCCGAGCAGGCGGTAAAGCATCCTAACTGGTCAATGGGCAAAAAGATTTCCGTGGACAGCGCAACCATGATGAATAAGGGACTTGAAATCATCGAGGCGCGCTGGCTTTTCGGTACTACCGACATCGATTACGTAATTCAGCGCGGAAGCATCATTCATTCCATGGTGGAGTTTAAAGACGGGTCTGTAATCGCGCAGATTGCGCCTCCCGATATGAAATTGCCTATATCTTATGCTTTAGGTTTTCCCGAAAGATTACCTTCCCAAAGTGGAAATTTTGATTTTTCCAAGCCTATTACGTTTGAAAAGCCTAACGAAACGGTTTTTCCGTTGCCCAAGTATGCAAGACAGGCAATGATGGCGGGAGGGACGGCTCCTGCCGCGCTGAACGCCGCCAACGAAGCCGCCGTAAAACTTTTTCTTGACGGCAAAATAGCGTTTACCGATATATTACGGCTTGTCGAGCATATTTTAAATAGTGAAAAAACGTCGTCTTACTCGGATTATCGCGAGATTACATCGCTTCATTCACGCGTTTACGACAGGATAATCCGTGATTACGCACATATTTTGAGGTATTGATTTGCTTTATTTTTTGTATATATTGTTAGCCGTGGTAATTCTGCTTGTCATGATAGTGATTCATGAACTCGGGCATTACGTTGCGGGTAAAATACTCAAGTTTAAAATAAACGAATTTTCGGTGGGATTCGGGCCTTTACTCCTTTCAAAGACAAATAAAAAAACGGGAGAAAAATTTTCTTTGCGTCTGATTCCTCTGGGAGGATATTGCGCGTTTGAGGACGAAAGCGGCCTGGAAGCGGAAAATGCTGAAAACCCCACAGAAAATGTGCCCGTTAACGTGTTTCCCGAAACCGAAACAGCTACCGATTCTCAAACCCAAACCGCCGAAGAGTCAGCTGTCGATACAAACGCGATTCAATCTCGGCCGCGTTCTTTTACCGAAGAAAAACCTTGGAAGCGCATTATCGTACTTGCGTCGGGCGCACTTTTTAACTTTGTTTCTGCAGTTATTTTTGCCTTTATATTCATTCTTGCGGTGGGATATACCGCGCCTGAGGTGTCTGTTATTTACACTAACGACGAAAACGTCCCGTATTGCAGTGAACTTCAAACAGGTGACGTGATTACCGCAGTTGACGGCACGCGTATCGGAATAATGAAGTCATACGACGACCTTGTAAAAGATAAGCAAGTAGGTAAACAATACACGTTTACCGTGCTGCGTGACGGAACGGAAACCGACGTCGTCGTCACCATGAAACGCATAGTCAATTCCGAAAACAATCTCGACTACGTCGGACTCGGGTTTACGCCGAAAAACGTAGCCGTGGATTGCGGATTTTTGTACGCCCTTAAATATTGCGTACCCTACACGATAAAATTGTCCTTTCTGATACTTGCGTCTTTAGGCGGGCTGATTACGGGAAGTATTCCGCTTACCTCTATGACGGGACCTGTCGGAACGGTGGGATTCATGGCTGAGCTCGGCATGATGGATTTAAGAAACTTCCTTGTCCTTTTGCCGCTTATTGCCGCAAACCTCGCTATATTCAACATTTTGCCCGTACCCGCGCTGGACGGCTCCAAAATAGTTTTTACCGCAATAGAGTGGATAAGAGGGAAACCGCTTAACCGAAACGTGGAAAACATAATTCATACCGTGGGCTTTTTGTTGCTTTTCGGGTTTGTGATTATAATAGATATTTTAGGATTGTTTGTCTGAAAAAAATGAAAAGAAAAGTTAAAGCCGGAAATATATATATCGGCGGCGGAGCACGCGTTTCCGTTCAGTCTATGACAAATACGCCGTCAAGCGACAGCGAAAGGACGCTTTCCCAGGTTCTTGAGCTGGAAAAAGCCGGCTGCGATATTGTTCGGATTGCTGTAAGCAACGACGCTGAAGTCGAGGCGTGCAAAAAAATCATAGGCAAAACCAAGGCCGCTTTGGTGGCGGATATTCAGTTCGATTACCGTATGGCGGTGAAATGTGCGGATATTGGGTTCGATAAAATTCGCTTTAACCCCGGAAATATCGGCGACGAAAGTAAAGTCAAGGAAGTAGTTGCCGCCTGTAAACGAAACCGCGTACCCATAAGAGTAGGCGTTAACGGAGGCTCGCTTGACAAAAGCATATCGGCATACGCCGGCGGGGCGGAAGCGCTTGCCCAAAGCGCGCTGAAACACGCTTCGATTCTGGAAAAATACGGTTTTTACGATACCGTTTTGTCTGTAAAGTCCAGCGACGTGCGCACTATGGCGGAAGCATACGAAATACTCGACGCCCGTTGCGACTATCCGCTGCATCTCGGGGTAACCGAAAGCGGAACCAAAACCCGCGGAATTATAAAGTCGGCAATAGGCATAGGCTCGTTGCTGCTTAAGGGAATAGGCGATACTATCAGAGTTTCGCTTACCGGGGACCCTGTTCGGGAAGTGGAAGCGGCAAAGCTTATTTTAAGCGCGCTTAATCTGAACGGCGACTGCGTGGAGATAGTTTCCTGTCCTACGTGTTCCCGATGCAATTACGATATGGAACCCATTGTGGACGAGCTGGAGAAAAAGCTTTCGGGATTAAAAAAACGGCTTAAGATTGCGATAATGGGTTGCGTGGTAAACGGTCCGGGAGAGGCGGCCGACGCCGATATTGCGCTTTGCGGCGGCAAAAACGGTAAAGCCGCGCTTTATGTAAAAGGCAAAGTCACTAAAACCGTTGACGTATCTGACGCGGTGTCGGAAATACTTGCCCTTACGGAAAAAATGAGTTAAAATATAAGCACGGTCGATTTAACATTCAACCGTGCGTTATTTTTATCGAGGAGCATTTTTTTACACGCATGGCTTATTCGCTTATGACAAAATTCAACGAGCTTACTTCGGGTGCGTTCGGTTATCTTGTGCTTGAATCCGTCGACGTGGATATCGGCGCGGATTCGGTGCGCGTAAATCTTATTTATCCCGAGCTTAAGGAAAAAGAGGTACGCAAACAGTACGACCAAATTACCGAAGCCGTAGTCAAAGCGATGGGGTCGAAAGCGATGGTTTCGGTAAAGCTTACAAAAAGTCATTTCGACTGCGATTTTTTTAAAGCTAAGCTGATAACTTTTTTTGAAAATTATCCTTCGGTTGCGCCGTACGTTTTTGCGGACGACATAGAAATCACGCGTAACGCCGATTATGATTTTTCGGTCAAACTCAAGCTTGACAAGGACGTTTTGGATTATGCCGTTTCGCGCGGAGTGACTGAAGACGTGAAAAAAATGCTTGCGTCGTCTTACTGCGAAAACGTTTCTTTCGAGTTTGTCCCCGAGGAAAAAAAGGACAAGACCGATTATATCGAGCTTGCCGAAGAAGAACTTAAAAATTATGTGTACCGGACTTCCGGCGGACATTTTATAGTACCCCAGAACGTGGAAGAATTCGTCGGCAAAATTGTTTATGACCGAGCCGGCTATATCAGCGACGCTAACCGTGAAGTGACGGGAGCCGTTTATTGCGGCACGGTCAGCGAATTTACCGAGTGCACGCGAAAGCCCAAAGAGAGTGAAACCGAAGGGCGAAAGTTTTATAAATTTACATTGACCGATCCGACGGGTTCGCTTAAATGTCTGTATTTTCCGCGCAAAAAGGACGGCGAAACGAATATCGTCAATCTTAACGACGGCAAACAAGTGGTCGTAAAGGGCAGTTTAAAGGAAAACCGTTTCCGCGGTCAGGTAAGCTACGATATGTTCGTGAATTGCATTTCGCTTTGCACTGTTCCCGAAGACATAGTAATCGAGAAAAACAGCTTCCGTGCTTCAAAAGAATATAAAACGGTCTTTCCTAAACCCTATTCGGAGACGACGCAGGCAAATTTATTCGAAACAGTCAAGCCGCCATCAAAATGGCTTATGGGTAAAACATTCTGCGTTTTCGACGTGGAGACTACCGGTACCGATACCAATACCTGTAAGATTATAGAAATTGCGGCGGTAAAAGTGACAGACGGAGTTATAAAACAGACGTTTTCCACGTTTGTTAATCCTCACGAACACATAGATGAAAGAATCACGCAGCTTACGTCTATTACCGACGCCGACGTTGCAGACGCGCCCGAAATCGAAAAAGTTCTGCCTGACTTTTACAAATTTTCCGAAAACACTGTTTTGGTGGGGCATAACGTCAGTTTCGATATAGGTTTTATAAACGCTGCGGGCAAAAATATCAACATTTATTTCGACAATCCCCGCGAAGATACGCTGGAGCTGTCAAGACGCTATATCAAAGGACTCAGAAATTATAAATTAGGTACGGTTCTGAAGTCACTGGGGTTAGTTAACGAGCAGGCTCATCGCGCAATTTACGACACAATTGCAACGGCAAAGGCATTTATTAAAATAGCGGATTTTATGGCTTGACTTAATAAACGGCGGAAAATGCCGAAAAATCCGATTATATTAAAGTAAAAAACGTTATTTTTTACATTTATCCGTTAATTTTCGTTAAAAACGCTTGATTTTATTGCGTCTGTTGTGTTATACTTTATATGTAATATGTTGCTTTCATAGAGAGTGGACCTTAAAAAGTCCGCTCTCGCTTGTTGTAAGGAGGTTATTTTCTTGAAAGTCGATAAGGCAGTGCGCGAAAAAATCGAGCCGCTCGTTTCCGCCATGGGGTATGAAATTGTGGACGTGGAATTTGTGAAGAAAGGCGCGGACGACAATCTTACGGTTTATATAGATATTCCTTCCGGCGTAAGTTTAGACGATTGCGAAAAGGTGCACAACGCCATTGACCCCTTGCTTGACGAGCTGGACCCCACCGAAGGCAAGCCCTATATTCTCAACGTTTCTTCACCCGGGCTTGATCGGCCGTTTGTTCGCCAGCGCGATTTCGAGCGTAATTACGGCAAGGAAGTGGAAGTCAAGCTTTACGCTCCGATTAAGGGCAAAAAAGTTTATGAAGGCGTGCTTGTAAGCCGCAACGAAAATTGTGTTAAAATTACGGCGGGCGAGGAAGAAATTACTATCGAAAACAACAAAATCGCTCTTGTAAGGCCGTTGGTCAAATTTGAATAATCTGTTTGGAGGAATGGTAACAAAATGACAAGTAAGGATTTTTTCCTCGCGTTGGAGGATTTGGAAAGAATCAAAGGAATCAAAAAATCCGTTTTTATTGAAGCGCTTGAAACCGCGCTTGCAATCGCATATAAAAAGCAGTCGGGCACCAGCAAAGCGATAGAAGTAAAATTGGTTCCCGAGCGTAATACAATTAAAATCATGGCGTACCAGACGGTAGTCGACGAGGTAGAGGACAAAGATACTCAGATATCTTTGGAGGACGCGCGTCTTATCGACAAAAAGTACAAAGTGGGCGATATCGTAAGCGAGGAAATCAATTCCAAAGATATTGACAGAATTCCCGCCCAGACGGCCAAGCAGGTAATTTTACAGAAATTACGCGAAATCGAAATCGAAAACGCTTTTAACGAGCTTTCTCAGAAAGAGGACGAACTTATTACTTGCGTGGTCCGCAGAATAGAGGGCAACAACGTTTACGTGGAAATCAACAAGCAGATTGAAGCTGTGCTTATGCCCCAGGACCAGGCGCCCAACGATAAATACATTATCGGCAAATCCGTTAAGGTTTACGTCAAAAAAATCAAAGTAGGCCCTCGCGGACCGCAGGTTCTCGTATCCCGCACCGTACCCGGTTTCGTAAAACGTCTTTTCGAAATCGAAGTGCCTGAAATCGCAAACGGGCTTGTCACCATAAAAGCTATAGTAAGAGAAGCGGGTTACCGTACAAAAATGGCGGTTTACAGCGAAGACGGCAGCATAGACGCAGTGGGCGCTTGCGTGGGTAACCGCGGTATGCGCGTCAGCGCTATCGTATCCGAACTCGGCGGCGAGAAAATCGACATAATTCCCTGGTGCCAGGATACGCTTGAATTCATTGCAAGAAGTCTCAGCCCCGCAAAGGTTGTCATGGTTCAGGTCAACGACGACGAGCGCACTGCAAAAGTCGTGGTTATGGACGATATGCTTTCGCTTGCAATCGGCAAGGACGGACAAAACGCGCGCCTCGCGGCTAAGCTTACGGGCTGGAAGATAGACGTAAAACCCTATTCTTCGCTTATGCAGACGCCCGAAGAAGAGGCTGAAGACTCACCCGAAGAAAACGAAGCCGCTAATCATGAGGAGGAAAGCTCGGCGCTTAACGAAGAGATATTCGACGAGGATCTCGGCGATCTCGAATAAATTTTCGGAGCAAACGGTAATGAAGGAAAAAAAGTCGCCGCAAAGAATGTGTATTGCCTGCAGGACAATGCGCGACAAGCGGGAGCTTATAAGAATAGTCAAGTCGCCCGAAGGAGTAATATCTTTGGATTTTACCGGAAAAAAGAACGGTAGGGGCGCATACGTCTGTCCGTCGGAGGCGTGTATTAATAAGTGTCGCAAGGCCAAGCTACTCAACAGGGCGTTTTCTTCCCAGGTGGACAACGAAGTTTACGACAATCTTATAAAGGAGCTTAAGCTTGAAAACGGATAAAGTGATTTCGCTTTTGGGATTTGCGTTAAAAGCGGGCAAAACCGTTTTCGGTATAGATTCGATAGAGCGGTACCGTAAAAAAAAATATTTGATTTTTATTTGTAAATCAATGAGCGAGGGCTCGAAAGAGAAATTAATCCGCGACAACAAAGATACGCCGATTATAATCTGCCGGGATTCGTCGCTTGAGGAAATTACTCACAGACAGGGATTGAAGGCGCTTGCCCTTACAGACAGGCAAATGGCGGAAGCCTTATTGAAAAACATTAACGAAAGCTATCAGCTTGTTACGGAGGTAAAATAATTGGTTAAAGAGAACAGAACGGCAGAGGAAAATACCGAGGCTTTTTCCAACATAAAAAAAGTCAACTCTCTTGTTCAGAAAAGCGGGCAGGGATCTTTTGCCGCGCTTGTTTCCGATTATAAGTCGGTTCAAAAGAAAATAGACGCTGCGCTTGATAAAATCCGCAACCGCGTCGCGGAAAGAGAGCGTTTAAGAAAGGAAGAAGCGGAAAAAGCAAAACAGGCAGAGCTTGAAAAGAAAGCTAAGCCCGCGCCTCCGCCTGCGCCTAAAGAAGAACCCGTAAAAGAAGTTTCCGTACCTCAAGAAAAAACTTCCGTACCCCAAGAGGCTGAAAAACCCGTAGAGGCGGTTAAGCCTGCGCCTATCACAAAACCCGAAAAGGTTGCGGTTAAGGAGGAATCTCCCGCCGCGCAGGAAAAATCCGAAAAGAAAGAAAGCGTGCGGACCATGACGTTTGAACAGAATGCCGCACCTCAGGTGAAAAGCACGCCCAGTTTCGTGCGCGGTATGTATACTCCGCCGCCGATATTGCAAAAGCCGTCTCAGCCCAAAGGCCAGATGGGTTCGAGAAGCGGTCAGCCTCGCGGCAACGGGCCCAGACAGCAGGGACAAGGCGCGTTTCAGCAAAAAAGCGGGTCAGGATTTATGCAGGGCTCTAAGCCTGCTGCCGGCGGCGCAAGCAGACCCGCACCCAGAAGCGGCGCTCCTAAAATGGTCGCCATGCCCGTTGCGCCCGTAAAGGACAGAAAGGCGTTCGACAAGAAAAAAGACTTCAATAAACCCGAAGATAAAAAGACGATGAACAAGCGTACCCTCATCCGCAAGGGCTTTATTACCGACGACGTCGGAGAAGAGCGCATGGGTACGCGTAAGCTTAAGAACAAGAAGCCTAAGGCGCCGGTGGTTGTTGCACCAGTTAAAATCGAAAAGGCAGTCATTACTACCGAAAATCTTACCGTAAAAATCTTAAGCGAAAAGATAGGCAAGACCGCTCAGGAAATCATCAAACAGCTTATGCTTCTCGGCATTATGACAAATATCAACAGCGTTGTCGATTTTCCCACGATGGAACTTGTAGCAAACGAGTTGGGCGTAGAGCTGGAGCTTAAACTGGAGCAGACCAAGGAAGAAAAACTCGAAGCCATGCATGAGGAGCAGGACGACGAGAAAGACCTTGTCAAACGTCCGCCCGTCATTACCGTAATGGGACACGTCGACCACGGTAAAACTTCGCTTCTGGACGCGATAAGAAAGACTTCCGTCGCGGCAGGCGAAGCAGGCGGTATAACTCAGCACATAGGCGCATATTCCGTCATGTGCAAGGGCGAAAAGATTACGTTCCTTGATACCCCGGGACACGAGGCGTTTACAGAAATGCGCGCCCGCGGTACGTTTGTCACCGACATAGCGGTGCTTATAGTTGCCGCCGACGACGGCGTTATGCCGCAGACAATAGAGTCCATTAACCACGCGAAAGCGGCTAAAGTCCCCGTAATCGTGGCCATCAACAAAATCGATAAACCCGGCGCCAATATCGAAAGAGTAAAACAGGCGCTTACCGAATACGACCTTGTACCTGAAGAATGGGGCGGAGAAACCATAATGGTTCCCGTTTCCGCAAAGACGGGCGAAGGCATTGACAAATTGCTTGAGATGATTCTGTTCCTTGCCGAGTACAACAACTACCGTGCCAATCCCAAACGTCAGGCGCGCGGTTCGGTCGTCGAGTCCAAGCTGGATAAGGGCAAGGGCCCCGTTGCGAACATTATCGTGCAAAACGGTACTCTCCATGTGGGCGATTACGTGGTATCCGGTCTTACCAGCGGAAGAGTCAGAGGTATGGTCGACGATAAAGGCCGTTCCGTCAAGGAGGCGGGTCCCTCAAGCCCCGTTTCCATACTCGGATTTACCGACGTGCCTAATGCAGGCGATCCTATTTATGTTGTGGATGACGAAAAAACCGCCAAACAGGTTATTGCCGAGCGTACCGCTAAATTAAAGAACGAACAGGCAAATCAGGGACAGAAGATAACGCTTGACGACGTGTTCAACAAGATAAGCGAAGGCAAGATGAAGGAACTTAATCTGCTTATCAAGGCAGACGTTCAGGGCTCGGTTGAAGCGCTTAAGACCTCGCTGGAAAAACTCAGTAACGATGAAGTCAAAATCAACGTCGTTCACGGCGGCGTAGGCGCTATAAACAAATCCGACCTTATGCTTGCAGGCGTATCGAACGCCATAATCATAGGCTTTAACGTGCGTCCCGACAGCGAATCCAAAACTTTGGCGGAAAGCACGGGTGTCGATATAAGGATTTACAACATCATCTATGAGGCTATCGACGATATCGAGGCCGCAATGAAAGGTCTTATCGCACCTAAGTACAAGGAAAGCGTGTTGGGAAGAGCCCAAATCCGTAACGTTATCAAGATTTCTGGCGTGGGCGCTATTGCCGGCTGTTACGTTTTAAGCGGCAAGCTTGCGCGTAACGCCAAAGTCCGCGTGTACCGCAATGACGTCGTTATTTTTGACGGCTCGGTAAACAACCTCAAGCGCTTTAAAGACGACGTTAAGGAAGTGGCGGCAGGCTACGAATGCGGTTTAAGTTTCGATAACTTCGAGGCGTTTAACGAAAACGACGAAGTAGAAGCTTACGTTCTCGAGCAGGAGAAATAATATTTCGGATAAAATATGAGTTTCAGATCTGACAGATTAAACAGCGAAATGCGGAAAGTTATCGCGGATATAATCGAAAACAAGATTAAGGATCCGCGCGTATCCCAGATGGTAAGCGTCATGAAGGTAGAGGTCGCAAAAGACCTTAAAACCGCAAAAGTTTACCTGTCCGTTTACGGAGACAAGGAAAAATGCGATATAACTTTCCGCGCGATAGTAAACGCGTCGGGCTTTATCCGTAAGGAATTAAGTTCTGTTTTTACGGATATCAGAAGCGTGCCCGCGCTGGATTTCCGCCTTGACAAATCAATGGAGTACAGCTCTAAAATCGAGGCTATTTTGGAGGAAGTTAAAAACAGTGACGATAATTGAATCCGTAAAAAAGTCCGAACGGATTTTAATCGTATGTCATATCCGTCCCGACGGCGATTGTCTCGGGGCGGGTTTTGCATTGAAAAGAATTGCCGAAAAGGAGGGGAAGAAGGTAGATTTCGTTACGGATTCTCCGCTTCCTGCTCAGTATTCCTTTATTGACGGCTTTGACAGCCTTAACGATATAAAGTTTCAGGATTATGACTTAGGCATTGCGGTTGATTGCGCTGACGACTTAAGGTTGGGAAAATATCTTCAGAAATTCAAAAAATGCAAAGTCACCTTTAACATCGACCATCATCGCACCAATAACCGTTTTGCTGTGTTCAATATAGTCGCCCCCGATAAAAGCAGCACTTGCGAGCTTTTGTATGACCTTATAAAAGACGACGGCGTTATCGATAAAGACGCGGCTACGCTTCTATATCTCGGCATTTCGACGGATACGGGCAATTTTATGCACAACAATACGACTCCGTCCACGTTAAGCGCGGCTTCACAGCTGCTTTCATTGGGCGCCGACCTTGAGAAAATCATAAACGGTTTTTATAAAAACAACACTAAAAACAAGCTTATGCTTACGGCAAAAGCGATAGAATCCATACGCTTTTTCCGTGACGACAAAATCGCGGTGATGACCGTGACGGCAAAAATGCTCAGCGAATGCGGTTGCGTGATGGCTGATACAGAGGGACTTATAGATTACGCGATGAGCATAGGCTCGGTCCGTGCCGCAGTTTGCATGAGCGAACAGAATGTGCGCAGTTATAAAGTAAGTTTCAGGGCAAAAGACGTAGACGTTGCCGCGGCGGCGGGAACTTTCGGCGGCGGCGGACACAAGCTGGCTGCGGGATGCGTAGTCAACGGCCACTATGAAGACGTTGTGGATAAAGTTGTTAAGGCCGTTTCAGACGGAATGACCGAATGAAAGGAGTAGTCAATCTTTACAAGCCGCGCGGCTGGACAAGCCGTGACGCGGTAAATAAAGTGCGTAATCTTTTAGGAGTAAAGGACGTCGGGCACATGGGCACGCTTGATCCTCAGGGAGAGGGTGTATTGCTTATCGGCGTAGGCAAGGGGACAAGACTTTTCGACGCATTTTTAAAAAAAGATAAAGTTTACGAGGCGGACTTTGCTTTCGGCTACGAAACCGATACCCTTGACGGTGAAGGCAAAATTATCGGTTGTACGGAAAATATCCCCGGCCGGGCTGAGATAGAAAAAGCTTTGGAAGGGTTTAAGGGTAAGATGATGCAGCTTCCGC
Organism: uncultured Eubacteriales bacterium; assembly: GCA_900543755.1. GTDB lineage: Bacteria > Bacillota > Clostridia > Christensenellales > Pumilibacteraceae > UBA10677. The sequence continues at coordinate 17,605 of UQSP01000013.1, read as the reverse complement.
CCTCGTACAGCGCAAAAAGCGTGGGGGGAGTGCGCGCTTATAAGCTGGCGCGCGAAGGCAAAGAATTTACTCTTTCGCCCGCTCCCGTGGAAATTTATTCTGTTCGCATTACAGACAATCCCGTCGAAAATCTTTACAGATTCACGATACACTGTTCGGCAGGCACATATATACGCAGTCTTTGCCGCGATATAGCTTATTCCGTGTCTTCGCTTGCGACCATGACTTATATAAAGCGTATCCGTGCCGGAAAGTTTGACGTAAAGGATTCCTACACGGTAGAGGAACTTATGTCGCTTAAGGAAAAAGCCGTGATTCCGCTTGAGGAGGCTTTGTCCGATTTTCCCGAGTTTATTGTGGACGACAGCGACTATTTTAAATTACTTAACGGCGTAAAACTGCCTGTAGGCGAAGTGCCAAAAACTCCGTTTACGGTATATTGCAAGAACGAATTGTTCGGATTGGGCGAAAAATCCGATGACGGAATACTTAAAATAAAGACTTATTTAAGGGACTGAAATGGAAAACGCTAATTACGACAACAAAAAAAGTCTTTGCCTTTCGCTGGGGTTTTTCGACTGTATGCATCTTGGGCACCGTAAAATCGTGGATGCGGCAAAAAATTACTGCAAGGAGACGGGTGCGGAAAACGGCATTTTTACATTTACGGACGATATTTCGGTTTCGGTTAAAAACGGCGATAAGCAGCTTTATACTTTTTCGGAGCGTAAAATTCTTTATGCCCAATGCGGAATAGACCGCGTAGTTGCGTATCCGTTTAACGAAAGGATAAAAAACACGGGTAAGCGGGAATTTTTGGATATGCTTTTATCGGCTTACAACATTACTGCTTTCGCGTGCGGCGAAGATTATACATTCGGCCGCGGCGGCGAAGGTAACGTCGAATATCTTAAAAACTATTGCGAAGAAAAACAACTTAAGCTTATCGTTGTTCCCATCGTTAAATCGGAAGGAGAAAAAATTTCCTCTTCGGGCATTAAAAAACTTATCGGATTAGGACAGATGGAAAAAGCCGATTTGTTTTTGGGCCAACCTTATTTTATAGACAATAAAATAGTTTCCGGGCGCGGTCAAGGACATTTATTCGGCATACCCACTGCAAACGTCATGGTCCCCGAAGATAAGTTTCTGCCCGTAAAAGGCGTTTACGCCTGCCGCATGGTTATCGACGGTAAGTCTTATCTTGCGGTAACCAACGTCGGTGAAAAACCCACTTTTGACGATTACACCACATCGGTAGAGGCTTTGATAGACGGATTCAGCGGCAATCTTTACGGAAAGAACGTAAGGCTGTTCTTTCTTAAATATCTTAGAGGTATTCAAAAATTCGATAATCCTTATACGCTTGCGGAAACAATAAGAAACGACCTGAATCGGAGTAAAAAATTATGTTAAGAATAGGACCTTCCGGAAATTCGCTCAGCTTTTACGAAAGCGGACACAAACATACTTACGAGGCGGCCGAATGGCTGGCTTCAATCGGGCTTACCGCTTACGAATATTCTTTCGGCAGGGGTGTGCACATTACAGACGAAACCGCTGAAAAAATCCGTAAAGAAATGAATAAATTCGGCGTAGAGCTGTCGGTTCATGCGCCTTATTATACTAACTTTGCCAATCCCGACCCGGAAATGATAAAAAAATCCGTCGGTTATATCCTTTCTTCGCTTATCGCAATGAGAAAGATGGGCGGCAGGCGCACGGTTTTTCACCCCGCCACCTTGGGCAAAATGAAAAGAGAAGAGGCGGTTGCTCTTGCAAAAGGCAATATCGTTTATCTTATGGAAACGCTGCAAAACGAATTGTCTTTCGACGATTATATTCTCTGTCCCGAAACTATGGGTAAACTCGGACAGATAGGAACGGTGGAAGAGGTCGTTGAGTTTTGTAAGCTTGACTCCCACCTGTATCCCTGTTACGACTTCGGCCACATTAACAGCTATACGCGCGGCGGAATACAGACAAAAGACGATTATCGTCGCATCATCGACTACACTTTTCAAGAACTGGGCGAATTAAAAGCGAAAAACATTCATATACATTTTTCCAAAATTCAGTACGGGCCAAGCGGTGAAATAAGACACCTTACTTTTGCCGATACTCAGTACGGACCTCTTTACGAGCCTCTTGCCGAAATAATAGACGAGTACCGTATGACGCCTTTTATAATCTGCGAATCGAAAGAAGTCATGGCTGAAGACGCCTTAATTATGAAAAACTGCCATAAAAACGTTTAACTTTTTTCGCAAAATATGTTACAATACTACCTAGGAGCGCATTAAATGTTCACAAAGATTGACGCATACGTAATATTAAGTGCTGAAAACCGTTTTTATTATACGGGTTTCATGTCGTCTTTCGGGTGCGTGATAATTACTGCGAAAGCAAAATATTTTATTACCGACCCGCGCTATGCGGCGGAGGCGCGTAAGTCCGTCGAAGGTTTTACCATTCTCACCACAAACGGCTCGGCGTTTTACGACGACATAGTAAAAGTGCTTAAAAAGGAAGACGCAAAAACCGTAGGTTACGAGGACTCTTTCGTAACTGTTGCAGGCTTTAAAAAGCTTAAAGCCGCTCTTTCCGATTTTACTCTTAAGGCCGCGTCAAACGTATTCGACGACCTTCGACTTATCAAAAGCGAGGAGGAGATTCAGAAAGTCGCCGCCGCCGAAATCGTCACGCAGAAAGCCTTGCTTAAAACCTTGCCTCTTCTTAAAGCCGGCGTTTCCGAAAAGGACATTTCCAACGAAATTACTTATCAGATGCTGTCTTTGGGCGCGGAGGAGCTTGCTTTCGAAAATATCGTGGCTTTCGGCGTAAATACCGCAAATCCTCATCATCATCCTTCGATGAAAAAACTTGAGAAAAACGAGATGGTCACTTTCGACATCGGCGCCAGGGTGAACGGCTACTGCGGAGATATGACGCGCACTTTTTGCTTCGGAAAACCCGACGAAAAACTGGCTAAAATTCACAACATAGTTCTCGAGGCGCAGAAATACGCGCTTAACAACATCAAAGCAGGTATGAGCGGCAGAGAAGCGCATCTTCTTGCAAGCGAGTATATTACGGCTAACGGTTACGGAAACGAATTTACTCATTCTTTGGGACACGGCATCGGCATAGTCGTTCACGAAGGGCCTTATATGGCACCCCGTTCAGAGGATATTCTGAAAGAAAACATGATTGTTTCGGTGGAGCCGGGCATTTACGTCGACGGCTTCGGCGGCGCGAGAATAGAAGATATCGTCGTTGTGAAAAACGACGGCGTTGTAAATCTTACCACAATGGTGGATAAAGGCATCAGCCTTTAATTTATACAGATATTCAATTCAGGAGGATTATATGGTAGCAGGTGATTTCAGAAAGGGTGTAACTATCGAAATCGACGGAAAAGTTTTTATGGTCGTGGACTTTCAGCACGTTAAACCCGGTAAAGGTGCGGCGTTTGTTCGCGCAAAGCTTAAAAACGTCGTTACGGGACAAGTCCTTGAACAGACTTTCAACCCCTCGGACAAGTACCCCGACGCCCGCATAGACAGAAAGGAAATGCAGTATTCCTACAACGATGGCGGCCTTTATTATTTTATGGATATGGAAACTTTCGATATGCTTCCGCTTAATTACGACATGGTTGCCGACGCAATGCAGTTCGTAAAAGAGGAAATGATGGTGACCATTCAGCTCTATAAAGGCGAGGCATTCAGCGTTGTTCCGCCCAATTTCGTGGAGCTTGAGGTCGCTTCTACCGAGCCCGGTATTCAGGGCGATACTTCTAAAGCCGGCAATAAACCCGCGACGCTGGAAACGGGTTACAATATTCAGGTTCCCTTGTTCGTCAATACGGGCGACAAAATCCGCGTCGATACCCGCACCGGAACATACATGGAGCGCGTTAAATAATTTTAATTTCAACAAAAATTTTTTATCCCTGCCTTTAACGGCGGGGATTTTTTTTGCTTGGGTCATAATGTTTGTCCCCTTTTAATATATTTAGATAGAAATATTTTTACGGGAGAAACACTATGCTTAACAGAATTTTACCTTCGGAAGTTTATGCGGTTATTGAAACGCGTCTTAACAAGGCCAGAGTTTATGAGCTGAGATTCCGCTCGGATATGCCGATAGTAATCAATTACGGCGGAAGATATTATTATTTAAGTAAAAACGGCATAAGCGACGAGAGTAAAAACGCACTGATTGCATCTCGCGAAACGGTAAAAAACATAGTGGTAAAAGCTACCGAATTTTCCCTATATTCTGTCAACAACCAGCTGGTAAAAGGATTTATAACCATAAACGGAGGCATAAGGCTGGGTATCTGCGGTGAAATCGTGCGCGACGGAAACACGGTAAAAACAATAAAAAATTTCAGTTCGGTAAACATACGCATACCTCACGAAATAGACGGATGCTCGCTTACGGCTTGTTCGTTTATAAACGATACAAAACTCAGGAGCGCGCTGATAGTCGCGCCGCCGGGCGCTGGTAAAACAACGGTACTGCGCGATTTATGCAAAAACCTGAATCACGATATTAAAAACGTTTTGCTTGTGGACGAACGCAGCGAAATAGCGGCGGTTCACGACGGACGTCCTCAGCTTGACGTGGGAAAAACAACCGACATAATAAGTAACTGTACCAAAGCCTATGCGTTTTCATACGGAATACGAAGTATGCGTCCCGATTTAATCATAACCGACGAGCTTATGAGCGAGGAGGATTTTTCGGCGGTGGTAAATGCGGTGGCGGGCGGGGTGTGCGTAATAGCGTCCGTGCATGCGTCCACGCCCGAAGAACTTTTTTCGCGCGTCGGATTCAGTTCGGCTTTCAGCAAAAAAGTATTCTCAAGATATGTTTTTTTATCGGAAAGGAAGGGACCCGGCACTTACGAAAACATTTACGACTCCGAGATGAAGTGCATCTATTTTGCGTCGTGAAACCTTTATGACGATTAAATTGTTTCTTTTGTTTTCGGTGACGGTTCTGGGTACGGTTTCGGGATTGTTCTTTTCCAAAAAGCTGACGCGCAGAAGAAGATATTTCGAAGAACTTATTTTGCTTATCAACAGCCTTATAAGCGATTTTAGATTTAAACAAAGCAGCGTTTGTGATTTGCTTTCGTCTTTTACGGGCAACGAAATAAAACCCACCGTAAACGAGTTTATAAGATACGCGAAAGGCGAGGATAAGGAACTTAAGTTAAGTAAACAGGAGCTGTCCGAGCGCGAATACGGTTTCGTGAAAGAAATGTTTTCCGTATTGGGAACATACGATCTTGACACTCAGGTGTTTGTGCTTGACAATTACAAGCTTAAAGCGGAAGAGTTTTATGCCGCCGCAAAGGATAAAGAAGAGCGATACGGCAAGACAACGGTCAAACTTGGATTTTTGCTGGGACTTGCGGTGGGAATAGTGTTGTTGTGAGGTTTACGTTATGGACGTCGGTATTATTTTTAAAATTGCCGCGGTCGGCATACTGACCGCAGTCGTAAATCAGGTGCTTAAAAAAGCCGATAAGGACGAGATTGCAACGCTTACGACGCTTGCCGGGCTTGTTATAGTTCTGCTTATGGTTATCGATATGATAGCTCAGCTTTTCGATTCGCTTAAAATGCTTTTTACGCTTTATTAGTTTATGGAAATTTTCAGGATTGCCGCCATAGGCATTATAACCGCGCTTTGCGTGCTTGTCCTGCGCGAAAACAGGAGCGATATAGCCACTCTTATAGGCATTACGGGCGGTGTAATAATACTGCTGTCACTGATAGATTATTTCACGCAGATATTTGATTTTCTCCGTCGGTTTATCGAAAAGACGGGTATCGACGGCAGCGTGATAAAAGCCCTTGTAAAAATCGTAGGTATCGGCTACGTCGCAGATTTTTCCGCGGGAATAGTGGAGGAAAGCGGAAGTAAGGCTTTGTCGGAAAAAATCGTACTCGGAGGCAAGGTAATAATTTTCATTATGTCCATTCCGATAATAGAGATGCTGTTTGAAATTATTTCCTCGATGTTATGATGAAAATAAAATTGGTTTTGATTTTAATTTTGTTTCTTTCCGCCGCGCTTTTAGCTACCGGCGCGTCGGACGGCATGGCTTACGCGGAAGAAGCAGACGAAGGACAAACTCAGCAGACAAGCGCGGAAGAACTTATGGATGAAATAGATTTAAGCGGGCTTGAGGAATATTTTTCTACTTTAAACGATGGGCAAAAATCTTTATTCGGGACAAGTCTTGACGAATATCTCAGAAAAATTATAAACGGCGAATTCGAATTCGGATATTCATCGTTTTTTACTTATATGTTGGGCGCGCTGGGTATATCGATAGCCGAAATATTGCCCGTATTGATTTCCATAATAGCGGTTGCCGTCCTCATAAGTTTTATCGGCGGAATGAAAGGCAGTTTCGCTTCTCAATCGGTGGACGGAATAGTCAATTTTGCGGGAATAGCGCTGGTTTCGGCAATAGTGCTACTGCAGATTTTCAGCGCGATACGCGATACGTCGGCATTAGTCACGACGCTTAAGACGCAAATGGAAGCTGTTTTTCCCATTCTGTTTACGCTTATGACGGCGTTGGGTGCGTCGGGCTCGATTGCCATTTATCAGCCCGCAGTAGCCGTTCTCGCGTTTTCGGTGACGGAACTTGTTTCCGCAATAGCACTGCCGATGCTTATAATAACCATTGTTTTTTCGGTCGTGGGTAATCTTTCTTCGTCTACAAAATTGGGCGGAATGGCAAAATTTTTCGTATCCGCGGCAAAATGGATACTTTATACGTCGTTTTTCCTCTTCCTGACGTTTTTGTCCGTTCAGGGCATAACGGCTGCGGTTTACGACAACATTTCGGTAAGGACGGCAAAGTTTGCGCTTTCAAAGTACGTTCCCGTCATAGGCGGATATCTTTCCGAAGGATTCAACGTTATCCTCGCCGGAACGGTACTTATAAAAAACGCCGTAGGTCTTACGGCGGTAATAATTATGTTTGTAAGCGTTGTACCCGTACTGTTAAAAGTAATAGTGGTTTCTTTGTCGCTTAAGCTTGCGGGCGCGGTAACCGAACCTTTTGAGGGCGGCAAAATTTGCGGACTTCTGAATTCGGTGTCCTCGTCGGTAAATCTGCTTGTGGCGGTAATCTTAGGTATGGTGTTTTTATATTTCGTTTTTCTGATTCTGATTATCGCAAGCGGAAATCTCGTGTTGTAGGGAGGGGGTAATGAGTGCAGTAACAAAATGGATATTAAGTATTTTTGTCGCCGTAATAATAGGTGTAGTCGTCGATTTGCTGTTTTCGGGCTCCCGTATGTCCAAAATGATACGGTGCGTAACGGCAACCGTTACGCTTGTGATAATAGTCATGCCCCTGCCGTCCATGATAAAAAGCGGTTTCGGAGCGGGCGAAACGGTGTTCGAGTACAATCCGCAGACGGATGAACATTTTCTTTCTTACGTAACCGATAAAAAGCTGGAAGTGCTTGCAGACAGCGTGGAGGATATGCTTGAAAAAGAAGGAATAAGCGGCGCAAACGTAACCATCGACGCAGAAAAAGAGGGCGACGAAATAAATATAGTACAAGTCGTGATAAATTTAAGCAATTCCGTAATAGACGAAAATCTTCAGCATATAAATAAGAATGAGTTAGCGACAGATAAAACCGTTGAGTATCTGGGCGTCGATAAAAGCAGGATAGTCGTGTATGGATAAGAAAAACGAAAAATCTTCAATAGCGGAAAAGTTTAAAAAGCTCAAGCATAAGGAGATTATCGTGGCCGTTGTTGCGGTTATGGTAATGCTGGCGATTTATTTTTCGTCTTATCTGACAAAAGGCACGGAATCGGCTTCGTACGAAAAGGAAACAGGCAGCGATTATTGCTCGGAAATGGAGTCTGACGTGCTGGAGGCGGTCAAAAAGTTAAGCGGTGACAAAAATGCCAAAGTTATCGTAAACTGGGAAACAAGCGTGGAGGCGGTTATAGCTTATGCTACGTCTACGGGGCAGAACTCATCCTCTTCGCAGCCCACGATTGTGCAAAACGGCAATCCCGTCGTTTTGAAAGAAATCTATCCGAAAGCTCTTGGCGTGGCGATTTTGATAAGCGGAGGAGACAATGTAAAATTAAGATTGGACATTACCGGCATGGTATCCACTCTTTTGGATATTTCGCCCGAAAAAATAGCCGTTTATTCTTCAAAATAAATTTAATGTAATATATTCAGGAGGATATAAAAATGTTAGGGAAAAAGAGTAAAATTTTCGTTTTGGTAGGTATGATAGCGCTTCTCGTTGTTACGGGCGTGCTTAACATCTATCTCAACAAGACCGCCGAAAAGGCAAACGCGGGTACGGACGACAATCTTGTTTCGTCGGATTTCTTTGCGACTTATCGCACCGACAGGACCGAAACGCGCAATCAGACTATTATGTATCTTGACGCCATCATTTCTAACGAGTCTTCTTCTGCCGAGGCGATTGCACAAGCGGAAAGCGACAAGCTTGCCCTTACCGCCGCCATGGATACGGAACTTGTTCTCGAAGGGCTTATAAAAGCTGCAGGATTTGAAGACGCCGTTGTTACTTCTTCTACCGAGAACATCAACATCATCATAAAATCTCCCTCTCTTACCAGCGAGCAAGTGGCGAAAGTGCTTGAAATAGTTACCGCTGAGACGGGTAAAGGCGCTTCAAGCATAAGAATTATTCCGGTCGAATAGCAAAAATTCTTGTATTTTCCGCATTAATGTGATATAATTAAGACGTATCGTCAGTACGGAGCGCAATGTAATGCCTTTCAAATCACGTTATAATGCAGATCTTACAGGTAAGGTAAATTACGGGCATAAAGTAGTAATGTCCATTATTTCCCTTGCCACGATGGAGATTCGCGGCGTTGCAAGTTTGCAGGGAAAGGGCATCCGCACCGACACAGTGGGCGACCTTATCAATATCGACGTTTATATAGACGTTATGATTGGGTTTTCGTGCGCGGAAGTGGCGTATCGCGTCCAGGAAAATATCAAGCGCAGTGTGGAAAGTATGACGCATTTAAGGGCGGGCACGATTAACGTTAACGTTTTGGGCGTCTGCTTTGACGAAAGTAAATAACATCGGTTTTATGGCTTCCTTTTCTTGAGGAAGCCTATAACCGTTTCGGAGATAAAATGAGAAAAACCGCAAGAGAGAATGCTTTTAAGCTTATTTTCGAAAGGCTTATAAACGGAAGCGAGAATAAATTGAGTTACGCTGCCCTTACCGCCGCGATGAACGACGACGATAAGCAGTTTCTGGATGCTCTTTTAAAGGGCGTTTTGTCTGAATACGACTTTCTTACCGAAGTGATAGGGGGCTATGCCAGCGGCTATGCGATTGACCGTATTTACAAAATAGATCTTGCCATTCTTCTGATTTCCTCTTACGAAATTCTGTTTATGGAGGATGTTCCCGTCAAAGTCTCCGCCAACGAAGCGGTGGAGCTTGCCAAAACATATTCGACGGACAACAGCCCCGCGTTTATTAACGGCATAATCGCATCCGTAATAAAAAACAAGGAGAGTATCATCAATGAGCGCAACTCTGATTGACGGCAAAAAATTATCCGCCCTTATTCGCGAAGAAATCAAGCTTGACGCTTCCGAATTCGAACGGAAGTACGGCAGAAAAATAGGATTAGCGGTGATTTTGGCAGGCGAAAATCCCGCAAGCAAAATATACGTTCGCAATAAAATCGTCGCTTGCGAAGAAACGGGCATCAAATCTTTTGAATATTATCTTCCCGAATCCGTTACAACCGAGCAGCTTTTAGAGCTTGTAGAAACAATAAATTCCGACGAAAATATCGACGGATTGCTTGTGCAACTGCCTTTGCCTAAGGGCGTGGACGAAAAAACCGTGCTTAAAGCCGTTTCTCCCGCCAAAGACGTTGACGGATTTCATGCCGTAAATGCGGGTAATCTGCTTTTGGGCAATCCGTGCCTTGCCGCGTGCACTCCGTCCGGAATTATAAGCCTTATTAAAAGCACGGGTGTGGAAATCAATGGCAAAAACGCTGTCGTGGTCGGAAGAAGCAATATTGTGGGTAAACCCGTTGCAGTTTTGCTGTTAAACGAAAATGCTACGGTTACCGTGTGCCATTCCAAAACGGCGGACCTTAAAAAACATACTCTTGAAGCGGATATTCTGGTAGTCGCCGTAGGTATTAAAGAATTCATAAAGGGTGATATGATTAAGAAGGGCGCTGTCGTCATAGACGTGGGCATGAACCGCGCGGACGGCAAACTTTACGGCGACGTGGAGTTTGATTCGGCAAAAGAAAGGGCTTCCTTTATCACTCCCGTTCCTGGAGGAGTAGGTCCCATGACGATTACCATGCTGCTTAAAAACACCGTTAAGGCGGCAAATCTTGCAAGATAAAAGACTTTCCGTATCACAGCTCAATACTTACATTAAAAATGTTTTCGATGATGAGCTTATATTGAAAAACATCACCGTTTTCGGCGAAATTTCCGAAAAGTCGGAGTCAGGCGGAAACGTGTTTTTCACGCTTAAGGACGAAGGCAGTATTTTGCGGTGCGTTCATTTCGGACATTGCGATATTCCCGAAACGGGCGAAAACGTATCGGTAACGGGCAGTGTGGATTATTATGCTAAAGGCAACAGAGTGTCTTTTTGCGCAAAATTTATCGTTCCGTTCGGTGAAGGGGCGCTAAGACGGGAATTTCTTGCATTGAAGGAAAAGTTGCGCGCGGAAGGACTTTTCGACAACCATTTACCGCTTCCTTCTTTTATAAAAAAAATAGCGGTGGTTACTAGTGATACCGGTGCCGTGATACACGACCTTGTTTCGGTTGTATATAAGCGTCATCCGTATATAGATATGACAGTTTATCCGGTTCGCGTACAGGGCGAGGGGGCTGAAAAAGAAATTGCTCTTGCCGTTGATAACGCCGCAAAAAGCGACTGCGACGTTACGGTGGTTGCGCGCGGCGGCGGGTCTAATGCGGACCTTGAAGCGTTTAATACCGAGGCGGTTGCGCGTTCCGTGGCGTTAAGCTTAAAACCCGTTATTTCGGCAGTGGGACACGAAGTCGATTTTACGCTTTGCGATTTTTGCGCGTCTTTAAGGGCGGGCACGCCGTCTATTGCGGGGGAAAATATCTGCCGAATAAACGAAACTTTTTTAGGCAATTTTGTTTCGCTTGTAAAAAGGCTTTCGGCGGCGGAGGAAAGAATTTATTCCAAAAAATCGCTTAACGCTCTGCTTTATGCCAAGCGCCTTGCCGACAATGCTCATTCACTGTTGTACGGTAATCTCATAAAAGTGCGCGACGCGGCACAAAAACTGAATTTTTCGGCGGAACGGGCTTTCACAGGCGGCAAAAATAAAATCGAAAGATTAGGCTTGGCAATGACGGGCGCGCTGAAAAACCTTTATTCGAATAAGGAAAACGGCTTTAATGCTTTGACTGCGCGACTGGACGCGTCAAGCCCTCTTAAAATTCTGCAAAAAGGTTACGCTAAAGTTTATTCGGGACAACAACCTTTAAATAGCGTAAAAGAGGCTGCTGCAGGACAAAAAATTGAAGTTTATATGCGCGACGGCGCCATTCATGCCGAAACGCTTTCCGTAAAACTCAATAAGGATAAGGAGTAAATATCGGGTTATGGATTACGAAAAAAAGTTAGCCGAGCTTGAAAATCTCGTTAAACAACTTGAAGAAGGCGGGCTTACGCTTGAGGAAAGCATTTCGGTTTTTGAAAAAGGCGTATCGTTGACCAAAGAATGTTTGGGCGCGCTTAACGAATACAAAGGCAAAATTTCTTCCATTCAGGAAGAGGTGGACAAGCTTCTTTCTCAGGAATGATAAGGTTATGGATTACAAAAAACAGTTCGATGAAACGATGTCTTTATTTGAAAACAGTCTTTTAAAGCTTTCTTCTTCGTGGAATTTTGTTTCGCCGCTTGACGACAGCGTGCGTTACAGCCTGTTTTCGGGCGGTAAGAGAATAAGACCAGTTATTATGCTTGAAACTTATAAAATGTTTCGTCCCGTAGACGAATCCTCTTTAAGGTTTGCCGCGGCTATAGAGGCGCTGCACACTTATTCGTTGGTTCATGACGACTTGCCTTGCATGGACAACGACGATTTCAGAAGAGGTAAGCCTACCGTACACAAAAAGTTCGGTGAAAACATTGCGGTGCTTACGGGCGACGCATTGCTCAATCTTGCTTACGAGCTTGTTTTCGACGCTCTGTCGTTAAGCCCGAATATCGACGGCGCCATAAAAGCCGGACAAGCGTTTGCCGCTTTGACGGGGGCGAGGGGGCTTATTGCGGGGCAGATTGCGGACCTGAGTTTTCCCGTTAATAATCCCGAATTTAATAAGCTTGAATTTGTTTTCCGCCATAAAACCTGTGATTTGATTATCGCGGCGGTAAAATGCGGAGCTTTGGCTGCAGGCGCAAACGGCGAAACCGTATCGGCGCTGGAAGAATACGCATATAATTTCGGTTTTGCCTTTCAGCTTGCGGACGATCTTCTGGACGGCGCTGAAGACGAAGGCTGTTCCGCTTTAAGACTTTATGAGGAAAATAAAGTGCGTCGGATGCTTTCGGACTATACGCAGAAAGCCGTAAGCGTTTTAGATAAAATCGATTATGACGCGGGATTTTTGAAATATCTTGCGCAAATTTCGGAAAAGAGGTTGAAATAATTTTTTTTGAAGCTTCTTGAACAAATAAATTCGCCGTCGGATCTGAAAAAACTGAGCATAAAAGAGCTTAATGCTTATGCCGAAGAAGTCAGATCTTATATTATTGAAACCGTCCGTCGCCAGGGCGGTCATCTTGCGTCCAATCTCGGCACGGTGGAACTTATCACGGCTTTGCATTATGTTTTCGATTGTCCCGTAGACAAGCTTCTTTTCGACGTAGGGCATCAGGCTTACACTCATAAGATAATAACCGGAAGACGCGATTCTTTTTACAATCTTAGGTCCGACGAGGGCGTTTCGGGCTTCCCGAACGCGTCCGAAAGTATTTACGACGCTTTTACCATGGGGCACAGCAGCACTTCGCTTTCTTTGGGCGTGGGGTTTGCGCGCGCCCGCGATATTCTCGGCCTTGATTACAACGTCGTCTGCGTCATAGGCGACGGAGCTTTTACGGGAGGAATGGCTTTTGAAGCGTTAAACGATATCGGTGCGAATAAAGAAAAAATGATAATCGTGCTTAACGACAACAAAATGTCAATATCTAAAAACGTAGGAGCGTTAAACGAATATCTTGCGAAATTACGATTAAGTAAGCGTTATCTCAACGTTAAATACAACGTTAAAAAAGCGGTCAGCGCGCTTCCGTTTTTCGGCGACCGCGTGGTGAATTTTTTAGACAAAACAAAGGACAACATCAAAAAAACGTTACTGCCCGATAAAATTTTCGAAAACCTGGGCGTAAAATATTACGGTCCTTTTGACGGTCACAATATTGCCGAACTCGTCAGTATTTTGAAAAAACTTAAGGAAGAGAAGGGCCCCGTTCTTCTGCATGTTTTGACCAACAAGGGGAACGGCGTGCCGGAAATTCTTCATAATCCCGATAAGTATCACGGCGTCGGTCCCGAAAACAAACCCGAAACAGAAATTTCCTATTCTTCGGTTGTCGGCAATAAGCTGTGCGCTTTGGCACAAGACAACAAAAGCGTTGTGGCGGTAACCGCCGCCATGTCAATGGGCACCGGACTTGACGAATTTGCCCGCAGGTTTCCCGACCGTTATTTCGACGTAGGAATAGCCGAAGGTCATGCCGCAAGTATGTGCGCCGCTTTGGCTGCCGCAGGAGTTAAGCCTTTTTTTGCGGTATATTCTTCTTTTCTTCAGCGCGCTTTCGATCAGATTCTCCACGATATTTGTATAGACAAAAGACCCGTTACTTTGCTTATAGATCACGCGGGAGCGGTCGGCGGCGACGGAATTACGCATCAGGGGAATTTTGATATAGGCTTTTTGTCTGTTATTCCCGATATGACGATATTGCAGCCTAAAGACGGCAAGGAGCTGGAATCCATGATGGATTTTGCTTTGAAATTCAATGCGCCTCTTGCCATAAGATATCCCAAGTCTTTCAGTTACGAATTTGACGACCATAACCCGATAGAAGGTCTTAAGTGGGAAACTTTAGTCCGTTCGCGAGAAAAGGTTTTTATACTTGCGGCAGGTAACCGAATGATTAAAGTCGCGCTGGGTGTGAAAAACGCAAACGTAGTAAATGCGCGCGTAATCAAACCGCTTGACAAACGTTTTTTGTCAACGCTTGAAGACGGTTCGCTTGTTATAACGCTTGAGGACGGTATGCTTAAAGGCGGATTCGGCGAAAGCGTGGAAAACTTTTTTAATGCTTCGGATAAAAAAGTTAAAGTCGTTTGTCTTGGGTATCCAGATAAATTCCAATCCAGAAGTCTTGTGTCCGACATGATGCGGGAAGCGGGCATAACCGAACAAAATATATCTGAAATTATAGCAAAATTTAAAAAGGCTTAAAAATAAACTCAATTAAACCCTTGTATAATTATTAATTTTATTGTATAATATTGACATATTCATGCGCATGCGAAGTTTTTGGAGGTGCGTGAAGTGAAAGCAGGGGTATTTACAAACCTTCATAAGGATAAGGATTTATCTGTTACGAAATTGCTTTTGTCTTGCCTTGACAAAAGAAGCGTTTCCTATTGTCTTGAAAGCGATTTAAAGCCTTTTTTTCCCGAAAACGATTACTTTTTGCTGGATAAACCTTTGAAAGTCGATTTTATGATTACGGTAGGTGGCGACGGCACGATTTTGCGTGTTGCAAAATTCTGTGCCCTGAACCGCATACCGATTGCAGGTATTAATCTTGGATTCGTCGGCTTTTTAACGGAAGAGGAGCCTGATAAAATCGAAATGTTGGTTGACGCGTTGATTTCAGGCAACTTTAAAACCGAAAACAGAACTTTGTTGGAAGCCGACGTGAAAGGCGATACTTTTCTTGCGTTAAACGACGCCGTAATAAGCCGTGATTTCGATTCCAGAATGCTTGACGCCGACGTTTTTATCAACGGGGAATTTGTCGACAGATATTTTTGCGACGGTTATATTGTAAGTACTCCGACGGGGTCTACTGCATATTCTTTAAGCGCAGGCGGGGCGATACTCAGCCCAAACGTTTCCGCTTTTATTCTTACCTCGATTAACTCGCATTCTCTTCACTCAAGACCGATTGTCGTGTCCGAAAACGACAGGATAAAAATCAAATTAGGCAAAAAGAGCTCGGCTAATCTGGTGATGGACGGCGTTGCCTTAAAAAAACTTGGCGGGCTTAGTGAAATTTCGCTTAAGAAATCGGACTTTTCGGTAACTTTTGTAAGGCTTAAGGGACACGGATTTTACAATAAACTGCTTACAAAACTCAATAAATGGGGCCTTACTCAAAAGGAGGATTAAATTTATGACCAGAAACGCAAGGCAAGGAAAAATACTTGAACTTATAGAGGAGAAGGATATCGAAACGCAGGAGGAGCTTGTAAAGGAGCTTCAGAATTCGGGTTTTGAGGTAACGCAGGCTACCGTTTCGCGCGATATAAAAGAACTCGGGCTTATTAAAATCAGCGCCGACGGAAAACGCCAGAAATATACTAAGGAGCGCACGGATAATACAGTGATGTCCAAGTTTACGGATATGTTCCGTCATTCTGTGGTTACAATAGATTACGCGCTGAATATCGTAGTCATAAAAACCCTTTCGGGAAGTGCGAACGTAGCGGGAACGATGGTGGACAGACTGAAGAATTCTTCGGTACTTGGGTGCGTTGCAGGTGACGATACGGTTTTTGCCGTTTTGCGTGACGAACGCGCGGCAGAAGACCTTACTCAAAAATTAAGAGAAATTGCCTTTGACTGAAAAGGGTGTAAGCTGATGTTAGTTAAATTGTCTGTCAAAAATTTTGCGCTTATTTCGCAGCTGGAACTTGAGTTCGGCAAAGAACTTAATATACTCAGCGGTGAAACTGGCGCCGGAAAATCTATTATCGTCGATTGCATAATGTTACTTGCCGGCGGCAGGTACGATAAAACCATGCTTCGCTTCGGGGAAAATTCAGGCTATGTCGAGGGCGTGTTTACCGTACCCGAAAATATTTCGCCGTCGCTTTCGGATTTTTTAAGCGAGGAAGATGAGGAGATTATTATTTTCAGACGTTTTAATTCCGACGGCAAAAATGAAATTAAAATAAACGGAAGAAGTGCCACTGTTTCTATGCTTAAGGCAATTTCAGCCTCACTAATAGATATCTGCGGGCAGAATGAGCATCAATCTTTGGCAAATGTTGCAAATCATATTAAAATTGTAGACTACTATGCCAGACATAATATATCGGAATTATTGAAAAATATCGGGGAAAATTACGCAAAACTCCGTGACGTCAATTCTAAACTTGAAGAAATAGGCGATGCGAAATCGCGTGCGCGGAACCTTGACGTCTATAAGTTTCAGCTAAATGAAATTGACAAGGCTAAATTAAAAAAGGGCGAAGAGGAAGAGCTTACTTCAATGCGTAAGCGTTATTTGGGTGCCGAAAAAATCGCTTCAGCTTTATCCGATGCTGTTTCGTATTTGTCGGATTATTCGGAGGGGCTTTCCGCGCAGGAACTTCTCGAAGACGCGGAAAGAAATCTTTCGTCGTTATCGGGATATGATTCGCGGTATGCGGAATGGGCTGATCGGATAAAATCTGTTGCTATTGAAGTGGAGGACCTTTCCGAATCTATCTCCGATGAACTTTCTTCTTTGGAGTTTTCTCCCGAAGAACTTGACGCGTTGGAAAAAAGATTGGACACGGTGCGCAATATTACGCGTAAATACGGCGATTATGATTCTGCGATGTCTTTTCGGGCGGAGCTTATAAAAAAAATCGACGAAATAGAAAACGCCGAAGATTATTATTTAAAGCTGTCAAAAGACAAAACCGAGTTGCTCAAGCTGCTTTATGAAGATTGTCTGGTACTTTCGAAGACAAGGCAAAAAGCTGCAAAAGAGCTTGAGACTTCCGTTGTGAAGGAATTATCCGAACTCGGAATGGCAGATTCCGTCTTTGAGGTTAAATTTGAACCCTTGCCTGATTTGTCGTCTTGCGAAAATTTTATTTCCGCATCGGGTATGGATAAAGTTGAATTTTATCTTAGCCCTAATGCGGGGCAACCGTTAAAACCTCTTGTAAAGATAATTTCGGGAGGCGAACTTTCGCGGTTAATGCTTGCGCTTAAAGTCGTTTCTTCAAGTGTAGACTATACTCCTACCGTAATATTTGACGAAATAGATACGGGAATCAGCGGTAAAATCGGTGCGGAAATAGCTAAAAAACTTGCTCGGCTTGCGCTTAAACATCAGCTTCTTTGCGTAACTCATCTTCCGCAAATAGCGTCTATGGCCGATACTCATTATTTTATAGATAAGTTTACCGAAAGCGGGCAGACATTTACCAGGCTTACATTGCTTGACGACTGTCTCTTATACACATCTCCGAGCCCACGAGACATGCGCAGATCTC
>UQSP01000012.1 GCA_900543755.1 uncultured Eubacteriales bacterium | reverse complement strand
TCTACACCCTAGAGTTCGTCGGCAGCGTCAGATGTGTATAAGAGACAGTTAAAATATTATGCATGAAATTTAAATTAGCGGGCCGGAAAATTAGTTTTAACCCTTGACAGGCAAGTCAAAATAGCGTATAATTGGTACAAATATTATGTAAATCCTGTTTAATTCAGGGGAGATTACATAAACAGTTGAATAAATAATTTTTTTTCAGGAGGGAGTATGAAGAAAAAGTTAGTAGTTGCACTTGTGTTTTTACTTTGTCTGACTACTTTTGTTTTTGCCGCTTGCGGCGGAACAACCGTAGCGGAAGTTAAAGCCAAAGGCGACTTCTTCACCCAGACGGACGGAGTTTTTGCCGCTACCGTTACGGGTGACGTTACCGAGGTGGATATTCTCGGTAACCTTGAGGTCAACGAGGGCTTTACGTTAAAGTTGTATTCCGATAAGGAACTGACGGCTGCCGTAGAAGGCAAAGCAAAACTTAACGTCGGCGTTAATACGTTTTATGTAAATGCCGAACCTACCGGTAAAGGCGAAGCTAAATCCTATACGGTTCGCATAACGCGCGAGGCGGTTTATAAGATTACCTTTAAAGACGGTGACACAATCATCAAAGAAGTTACCGTTTCCGCAGGGCAGAAGGTTGCCGAGTCGGCAGTGACCGCGCCCGGCAAGCAAGGTTATACCTTCGCGGGCTGGAAGGATTTTGATTTCAACACCGCGCCCACTTCCGATATGACGGTAGAGGCGCAGTGGACGGCAAATACCGACACGCCTTACGTTGTACAGCACTATAAACAAAACGCTGACAAGGACGGATACGACCTTGTTGCGGCCGCTACGGAAAATCTTACCGGAACGACCGACGCTACCGTAACCGCCACGCCCAAAGTGGGCGGCGATTTTGCCGGTTTTGTCGTAAACAACGATTTAAGCGTAATGTCCGGTAAAGTTGCGGCTGACGGTTCGCTTGTGCTTAAGGTTTATTACGATATTGCCCAGATTGCATATAAAGTGCAGGTTTACGTCGAAAATACCAATAACAACGAGTACAGTTTAGACGTTTCGTTAGGCAAGACTTTGTATGCCGACGACGGCGAAAGTATTACCTACACGCCCGACAGCATGACGGGATTTACGGTTGTCGGAGATCTCAGCGACCTTGAAATCACAGTAGACGGAGAGAATCCGAACGCCAATGTGGTTAACGTTTATTACAAGAGGGTTCGCACTCAGGTGTCCTTTAAACAGACCGACGGTGACCCAAGCCCTGTTACGCTTACCGCAAAATACGGCGTAGGTCTTGTGAAAGCTGACGGCACTGCCGCCACCGCTCCCGCATTCAGCGGCGAGCTTTCCGACCCCGCCAATGAATTTTATTGGGCGAAAGACGGCACGACTGTCGAAGCTGACTTTACGGCAATGACCGAAAGCGCCGTTACGGTCGTCAAAAAGGAAAGAGTTGCCGTTTACAACATCGACTTCGACCTTAACCTTGAAAGCGATTATTTCAAGGACGGTTATTCGATTGAAATTACCGGCAACAAAACCGAATACAATAAGGGCGACAAGGTAGAGTTTACCGTAAGCTTAAACGATTCTTACAACAAGAACATTAACGTCGATTCGCAGCTTTCAAACGTGCAGTTCGTGTTCCGTGCGTCTAACGCATCGGCAGGTGCGGGCACCGTTATTTCCTGCGAGACTCACGATACTTTAAGCGGAGTTTACGTATATTCGTTTACGGCTACCGCTTCGGGTACCGTCAGCCAGGAAGGCGAATTCGAGGAAAATACCTATAAAGTCAGCGGTCAGCTTGAGCTTGCCGGCGACTGGGGTAAATTTGATTCTTTGGACGAAGTAACCGTAGAAATCGGTCAGGGCGCTGACGTAAGTTCCGTATTGGTCGGAGAAGACGGTAATTTCTCCGTTGACCTTAAAGCCGGCACGTACGGTTTGACCATCCTTTTCCCCGACGGCACTTACCGTTCCGTCAACGAATTGGAAATCGCAACTTCTTACGACGATCCGGACGAACTTTTGACTTACTCTTACGATTTCGGCAAAATTAAAGTCGGTCTGGTAGATGTTTCCGGTTCGCTTAAAGTTAATTTCGACGGCACCATCGACACTGTACCCACCGCGCAGAACAATGTAGTTTTCAGCAATTTCAGCGCTAAGGAGTATGCCGTTAAGGCCACCGCGCAGTTTGTGGGCGGAACCGAAGGCGATCCCGGCTTGGGCTTCCGGATTAGGGAAAGCGAAAAATCGATTGAGTTTGTACTGATGAGGGATAAAATCCGCATCAACGGTACCGGTTTCGACTGGGACAAAGACAGGATTGACATTAAGCACGGTTTAACCGGTTTGTGGGAACAGGGCGGAAACGCTTTTGAATACACGCTTTACAAGAGTGCGGACGCATTCCTTATGTATGCCCGTATTATCGGCGTGGACGCTGAGCCCGTGCGCGTGGCAAGAATAACCGCTACACAGGCGTATATTTACAAAACGGATTCTTATCATAATTTGTCTTCGCTCGCTACAGGCGTTATCAACAACATTTTAGCGTCCGATAATACGGCGGAGTTCTATTCCAGCGTTAACATATCGGGAGGAGCAACCCTTGAAGTTACCTATAACGATTACGGCTATAAAACTTCCGGCATCGGCAATACCGTTAAAGTACCCGCTTCCGTTGACGGAGGAATTATAACTTCTTCCGTTACCGATTTTACCGACGGCGCAACCGTGGTTATCACGGCAACTCCCGATAACGGCAAAAGAGTTAAATCCTTCCTTGTCAAGGTTAATGACGGCAGTTTCGTTTCGGTTGAAGAATCCGATATCCAAGGCAACTTCACCGGTAACGTCAACGACGGATATAATTTTAACTTTGTAGCCGATAAGGCATATTCTTACGAATTCAAGGTTGAATTCGAAGAAGGTATCGTAAGAAACGATTACATCGGTAAAGTAACCGATATGGACAATGACGCTCCCATTGCGGGTGCAAGCGTTGTAGCTTACGACGTTGTGGAAGGAGTGCGCGGAAACGCCTTTGCCGAAACCACTACGGGCGAAGACGGAACGTTCACTATTAAATTGGGCGCAACCACTTACGAACTTGAGTTTAAGGCGGAAAACTACTACGCTTATTCCACTCGGGTAGTGATGGGCGAAAACGCAACCGACGCATCCGATACCCCGGTTCAAATCAAAAAGATGACGGTGGGCGGCGTCGTTTCGTTAAACGAAAGAGTGTTTACGTCCAATACTGAAAGCATTATTCCCGCATACGATTACGTAACGGGAGAAGAAACCGCTTCTACCAAGCGTACGGCGGGCCCCGGCGATAAGCCTTTCATGTTTACCGTCACGGGTGAAAACGCTGTAATAAAATACACCGTTAAACTTGACGGCATGGCTTCCACTGAAGCCAATAAAGAATTCTGGCCGGGCGTAGGTATTGACCTTTATAATGCCAACGGCGATAATATGAATTTCAGACTATTGCGCGACGGCGTATCCGGTACGGGTACTACTAACAATATCTACGGCGTATACAACAACACCAGATATGACTTTGAAAACGGCTTCCATAATGTTGACGTTTCCGGTGAAAAAGGTACCGTTACCGTTGACGTGATGTTCGTAAAACAGGGTGACAAAGTTCACGCTTTCAGCAAACTGCCCGAAGATGAAAAATACAGCCTTGTTTATTCCTTTGCAATGTGGAACAACGACTTCATCGGCACTCAGCTTGCTTACGGTATAAAACTTGCCTGCAACGGTTCCGCAATCTGCTGGATCGATTACAGCAATATCTCCATCGATACTTCCGAGGCGGCCGTAACTCAGGCCATGGAAGGTTATACCGTTTCTCCGTTTGATTTCGGCATTCACTTCGGCACTCGCAATCAGGCCGCTGTACTTCCCATGGAGGAGGGGGCGTATAAGATTGCCGGCAACAATGCTACAAGAGCGATGAGCTCTCAAAATAAGTACGGCGACTTTATAGTTTCTGCAACCTTCGTCAATGAAAAATATGACCACGACGGTAAGCTTAACGAGGGCAGCGAAGCGTGGAACTCTTTGGGCTTTGCAATCGGCACCGACGAAGTAAACAACATTCTGCTTGCCGAGGCAGGCAAGAGCCTGAGGGCTTGGTATAAGTGGGACAACGAGTTCACCAAGAAAGAAGGCGACATTGCGGGCATGGCGCTTGATAAAAAGATCATCGACGTGTATACCGCAAACGGCGGAAAGAGCAATTATGCCATAGGCGCAACCAACGTCTTTACGCTTATCCGTAAGGGCAGCACGATTTACATGATCCGCGACGGCATCTATCTTGCCAAGATAGCAGCCGAAGACGGAGAGGTTAACTTCTACTACGCGGACGGCACGAAGGCAACCGATTACGGTTTCAGGGCCAACGATACTTCGCTTAACCTTAAACAAATCTTCCTCAACGTCCTCACGGCTCCCAAAGTCATGATCGGCGTAGGCGGTCACGGAAACAGCCTTATTTATGCGGGTGTGGAAAATTATTCCGTTACCTCCGAAGGTGTGGACGAAGCGGTTGCCAAGCTTGAAGCCGGCATGAAAAACGACATTACCGTTTCTGAAAGCGAGCTCGGCGACGCGTCTGTTACCGTTGACGGCGGCGAGTATGTAAGCGGCACAACGATTACCGCAGGCAAACCCGTCACGGTCACCTTTACTCCTCAGGCTGATCCCAAGTATATGGTTTCCGACGTCAAACTCAGCATTGACGGAGCAGAGGCTGTAAGCATTCTCAGCGAGCTTCAGGCGGGTGCAGGTTACGTCCGTACTTACACTTTCGCTCCTTTGCAGAAAAAGACCTACGAATTTACCGTAACTTACGAGAAAGTTCCCTCAACGGTGAATTATTCGGCAAAAGTTCTTGATTTCGATGACAAAGTTACTCCGCTTGCCGGCATCACCGTAACCGCTAAAAAGGATGGTTTGGTGGCAGGCTCGGCTACGACCGACGATGAAGGTGCATACACTATCGAAGGACTTATGTCCGGTACTTACGATTTTGTGTTCTCGGCAAACAACTACTACGAGCGCACCGTAACGGGAATTGAAATTACCGCGAACGAGGGCAACGACGGCACTACTATAACCGGTGAAAACACTACTTTCAAGGCAATGGTAGTGGGCGGAAGCACGACTTTGACTAACGGTACCACGGTACCACCCAGCAAAAACGGGCTTAACATAGTATTCGATTACGAAAGCGGCAATCTTACCGCTTCCACGGTTGAAGGCTCTAATACCGGTGCTCAGCTTGACGGAAGAGTTTTGACCTTTACCGGCATCAAAGACGAGTACGCCATGGCCAAGTTCACTTATACCAATCAGGGCGGCGGCACCGAAACCGACGCAGGCATAGGAATTTCTTTCAACGACGGCACTAACGAAGTGGCCCTTGTATTCCGTAAAGACGGCGCACGTCTTACCGCACCTGCATGGGTTTCTACCATCGGCATGGAACTTAACTCCGGTTACCAGATCAACAATCCTGGCAGCTACGACCTTATGATTGTACGCGCGGATACTACTTACTATATGTTCTCTAAACCCGCGGCTTCGCCTAACTGGGAAATGATTTATTCGGCTACCGAAACCGAACTGAGAACATTGGGCGAAATGGGCGATACGGAAGCTAAACTTACCGGAGAGGCCGGATTGTTCATCCGCATGACCGTAGGACCCACTTTGTCGATAAACGCACAGTTCTCCAATTTCGAGACCGCTGAGGGCGAGGAGGCAATCAATGCCATTATCGGCAGCCATACCATTACGGTAAACGATGTAGCCAATGCCGAAATAGTGGTAACCGGCGACGAAGTCACTTCCGAGGCAGGCGAAGGCAAAACGGTTTATACCGTTCCTTTGGGTACCACGGTTAACTTGACGGTTAACGCCGCAAGCGTTGATTACCTGATTTCGGGCCTTAATGTAAACGGCGTAACTTTACAGGCAAACACAAATTATACTTTCACCAAACTCGGTAACAATCTTGAGATTACCGCGGTAGTGGAGGAGTTTGTCGGCGCGGTAGTTACCGGTAAAGTTAATTACGGCGAAAATGCGTGGGGCGAAAATTATGCCGACGCAATAGGCTACGACGGTGTTACCGTTACTTTCAATTCGGCTAAATACAATTATGAAACGAAAGTCGACGAACAAGGACAGTTCAGCATAGAGCTTCCTTTGGATACTTTTGACGTTACCGTTTCTTCTCCCGACTTTATGTCCTATACCGATACTCTTACCGTAGAGTCCACCGACGCGGTCAGCTGGTCTCCCGACGGAAAGTTCAGTACGTTTAAGACAGGTCAGAATGTTAAACTTTCCGATTCCTTCTCGATTGCCAAAAATTCTTTGCAGTATGTGCCCGAGACAGGATCTTATGAGTCTGTAAAATCGGATAACACTCCGTGGACTACTTTTAACTCCATAGTGCTCAATTCTTCCTCTAAAGCCATTTACGAGATGGAAGTGACCGCGCTTTCCGAATGGTTCCTTAAAAACAAGGCAAACGGAAATACGGGCTACTGCAACGACGGCGAAGATTGGTTGTCTTTGGGCTTCATGTTCATCAACGCAGATAACCAGTATGTCAAACTCGGCGCTTCGGGATACGGCTTTAAGGCATTTGCTACTGGCGGCGGCGGATGGACGGAGGGCGGAGAATACAGCACCCCCGGACTCGGCAGCGGCGTATATAGGGCTGCAGGCGGCGTAAGCGTCAAGTCGGCGGCAAACTACTGGACCAAGATTACCGTTGTCAAAGACGGACTTGTCTATTACTTCCTGCGTGACGACGTTTATTTGTTCAAGTATGACGCTTCCACAAACGTGATTACCGAGGCGGACGGAGACACCTCCGCAAAACCTGCGCTTAATATGAAGTCCATTCTCAGCTCCGACAGTTTGCTGCTTATGATCGGCACTCAGGGTAACGGTACCAACGGCACTGCGTTCAGGAATCCTTCGATTTCCACCGTTGCTTCTACCGTTGACAACTATATCAGCCGCAACGTAACGTCTTCGGACAGTAAAGTTACGTTCGAAGGTTTGGAGAACGGCAAGCTTGCAATCGGAAAAGAGGGCAGCGCAATCGTTACTCCCGAAGAAGGCAATATTGTTTCCGCAGTCAAAGCCAACGGAATTTACCTTGACGGCGTTGCAGACGCAACCGGCAAAGTTACCGTTGATCTTAAGGCGGCTTCCCAATATGTGTACGGCGCTTACGATATCACCGCCGAGTATGTTGCAACTTCTGACGCCAAGACCGTTTCGGGCACTGTGAACGGTGACCTCTTCGGGGCTACGGCAGGTACGGTTTACCTTACCAACACGGTGACGGGCATTACCTACACCGCCGATTATACCGACAGCGCTTACACTGTGTCTGTTCCCGCAGGAACTTACGAAATCGTTGCCAAGAGCAGCGTTGCGGCGTCTTATGCGGAAACCGTCGAAGTAAACGACGCAATGACCAAAGATTTGACTTTGGGATACTTTGACGTGACCACAATACTTCCCGACGGCGTCAAGTCCAACGAATATACCGTTGACGCGGCTACCGCGGAATTGCATTTCAATACCTTTGCTTCGAATTTCAAGGTAAAGACCGCGCTTTCCGCAACCGACTACGTTGTGTCTTACGATCAAAAGCTTTCCAAAACAAACAACAGCGAGTATGCTTCGCTTGACGGCGGCGTTGCAGGTGCTTACATCTACGGCGCTGACGGAAGCAATCTTGCGCTTTATACCAACAACAAAGGCTTCAGAATTATGAAAGACGCAAATTACGGCAGTAGGGTGCAGATTGACGTTCAGGATTCTAATCTGTTCGGAGATAACCTGTCTACCGTCAACATCAAGATTGTTCGTAAGGATGCTGCTTTCTATGTGTTCGTCAACGGAGAGTATAAGTTTGCAATTACCGCAGACGGAATTGTAGCTCAGGAAGGCGTTGCCGTTGATTACCAAGGCATGAAAGAAGCTGATTTCAAGACGTTTGCTGCTGCGTTCGTAGGTGCGGACAACGCGCATACGCTCGGCTTCGGAACCGCTCTTTACCAGAACAATAATGCGTTTAAGGTAGAGAGAGTTGGATTTGCAAACATTTCGGCGACCAACTATGCGGCGGTAGTCGACGCGGCTGTGCCTGCGGTGTAAATCTTAGCTGACTAATTATTCAGACGTTTCATAATGCAAGAGTCCGTCGGATTATCCGTCGGACTCTTACTTTTATAAAAACTTTCGCTGTTTAAGAATATAATTCGCTTGTTTTTTTGGGTTAAGGTCTTTGTGTAAACTTTTTTGTCTTGTTAAAATTATTACAAATTGTTCTTTACAATGCTTTGCCGCAAAAATTCATCGATATCCTTTTCTTTGCTGCGTTAAAAGCGCTTTATAAATATCAAAAACATTTAGCAGAAGCAAGAAGGATTAAAATCACATTATAAGACAGCTGTGAAAGGGCTTTTCGCTTGCATAAATTTAACGCGGAGGTTATAATATACAATAAGGTCGGCTGTTTTTTGAGCTTGACCGATTAATAACCGAATTTTTTTCGGTCGGAGGTAATAAACATGTATAATTCAACCAACCCTTCGCTTAAAAAATTACAGAACTATTGCAGCGGCGAAGAGCTTGTCGACGAAACAAAAACCGCGTCATACTTAGGTATCGCGCTTAAGTCCCTGTTCTTTATCGGTATAGCCATTGCGGCGGCCGTTTTGTCGTTTATTTTGCTGTACAAAAATCCGCAACTTGCAAGCATTATGCTTACCGTTTCAGTTATAGGAACTTTGATATTCGGACTGGTGGCGGCGTTTGTTCCTTCGTCCTGTGCGGTAACGGGCGCGCTGTACGTCTTTTTCGAAGGCTTTCTGGTGGGTTCCGTATCCACGCTGTTTGACGCGATATATTCGGGCATTGTTTTTGCCGCGCTGTTTTCCACGTTCATCACTTTCGCCGTCATGCTTGTGCTGTTCGCTACGGGTATAATCAGAGTGGGAAGCAGGTTCCGCAACTTTATGATTTCCGCACTTTTGGCGATATGTCTGACTCAGCTTCTGATGTTTGTCGTCAGTATGTTTTCCACCACAGCTTATAATTTGTTTTACGGTAACGGCGTTATTGCCATGCTTATATCCGTAGTAATGGTGGTTTTCGCGGCGTTTTTCATACTTGTGGATTTATCGGAGATTACCATGCTGGTGGACGGCAAAATGGACAAAAAGCTCGAGTGGAACGCGGCATACGGACTTTCCCTTACTCTTATCTGGCTGTATCTGCAATTTCTGCGCTTGTTTGCGATAATTTTTTCGCGCAAAAGATAGCATATAAAAAATCATTGTGGGGATTTTATCATTCCGATAAGACCGCTTAAGATAACTAATTTGCGTCCCCATAAGAAAAGCGTTGAAGATTTAAAATCTTGTTGCTTGATTTTTTTTCCGCTTTAACGTAAGTCATGACAATGATTGTGCTTTTTGTCACGCAAGGCAAAAGCCGATTAAAAACATGTCCGAATCACGTTCTGCCCGCGTTGGTTATCCGAAAAAAATAACGGACAAGCCGAACGAGGGTTGTATTTGCCGTTAAATGCAAGTAACGCGGAATTTATAAACCAATCCTAAAGGGACGGCTTTATACTGATTACGGGTTTACGTTACAAAAGGTGCAAAGGAATAAAAGCGTAACCTGAAAAACTTTTTAACGATTATAAAACTTGTCAGAAACAAATCAAACCGAAATAAACGACGGAAAGAATAGTAATATTCCTGAAGTCAGATAAAAGGAAAAACCTGCAAATGGAAAACGAAAATCCTAAAAAAGAAACCGCCAACAAAAAATCCGTTGCATCGGGCGCGGGCTTGCGCGGGAAGCCGAGAAAGCTTAACGGCGAGGCAAAAGAAGCTGCTTCTGCCGCGACTTCAGCAAAAGCAAACGGGTTGCTGGAAGAAAAGTTCAAGATGGAAGTGGGCGAGGCGGTCGACCAATCGGTTTTCGACGACGAACTCAGTCCCGACGATTACCGCGGGAAAAACGTTACCATAGACGGAAACTTTCTGTCGAAGGAAAGAATGAGCAGCCGCACCAAAACAAAGACGCGTGTGCTTAAGACCACAGACGAGTACATCAGCAATGCCGAACGCTATTATCCCACGATAGAGCAGGGGCTTAGCCAGGAACAGGTAAATAAGCGCATCGAGGAAGGACTTTTCAATTATAACGGCGACAAAAGCGGCAAATCCTATCTCAGCATATTTTTGTCAAACATTTTTACGTTTTTCAATATGCTTACTTTTATCGTGGCGATTGCGCTTATCGTATTCCAGTCGGGTATAGAAAAGCTGTTTTTCATGATAATAGTTCTGCTTAACATTGCGATAGGTATTTTTCAGGAAATACGCTCCAAGCGCACGGTGGAAAAGCTTAAACTGGTCACTGCGCCCACGGCGGTGGTGATAAGAAACGGCGCCCGTCAAAGTATTCCCGTGGGAGAAGTCGTTCTCGACGACATTATGTATGTGGAACTCGGCAAGCAGGTTTGCACCGATTCGATAGTAGTAAAGGGCGAGGCGGAGCTTAACGAGTCGCTTCTGACCGGCGAAAGCGTACCCGTCAAGAAAAAAGCGGGTGATACGCTTTATTCGGGTTCTTTCGTGTCGGGCGGTAACTGTTATGCCAGGGTGGATAAGGTTGGCGCCGCCAATTATGTGGAAAAACTGACGAGTTACGCAAAGCGTTACAAAAAGCCCAAGAGCGAACTGAGAGAGTCCGTTTCGCTCATCATCAAAATGGTATCGGTGATAATCGTACCCGTAGCCGCTCTTCTTTTATGGTTGGGTACGCGCAACGCGGAAGTTGTTACCTGGGATATGTGGCGCACCAACGTTCAGCTTGTGGGCGGTGCGGTAATAGGCATGATTCCCGCGGGAATGTTCCTGCTTACTTCCGTCGCGCTTGCAACTTCGGTAATTCGCCTTGCAAAGAAACGCACGCTTGTGCAGGACCTTTACTGTATAGAAATGCTTGCCCGCGTCAACGTTCTGTGCCTGGACAAGACGGGCACAATCACCGACGGGACCATGCGCGTGCACGAAGTCATCGAAACCAAAGGCAATAATTTCAACGTATCCGTCAAGGATATCATCGGCTCGATTTTAACGGCAACGGGCGACAACAACCAGACCTCGCTTGCGCTTGCCGATAAGTTCGGATATTCGCAAAAACTTCATCCCTCGGTCGTAGTCCCGTTTTCGTCACAGAAAAAGCTGTCCGCAGTCACGTTTGAAGGACAGGGTACGTTTATACTCGGCGCGCCCGAATTCGTCGTCAAAGACCCGGGCGTAAGAATCGACCGTATCATCAACGAAAACGCGCAAAACGGTTACCGCGTGCTTATGCTTGCACATTCTCCGCTGGATATTTCGGGCGACAGGCTGCCCTCGGCGCGCCGTCCCGTCGCTTTGATAGTAATAGAGGACCATATCCGCGAGGACGCGCCCGAAGTCATAAGATGGTTCAGGGAAAACAATGTGGCCGTAAAGATAATAAGCGGCGATAATCCCGTTACCGTTTCCGAAGTTGCCGACCGCGTGGGCGTGGAAAACGCAGGGCTTTACGTCAGCCTGGAGGGTATGAGTACTCGCGAAGTCATCGAGGCGGCGACTAAATATACCGTGTTCGGCAGAGTCACGCCCGAGCAGAAATGCACGCTTATCAAAGCTCTTAAGGCAAAGGGAAATACCGTTGCCATGACGGGCGACGGTGTAAACGACATTCTCGCCATGCGCGAGGCGGACTGCTCGGTCGCCATTGCGTCGGGCTCTGAGGCGGCAAGAAACGTCAGTCACCTTGTGCTTCTTGACTCCAACTTTTCCTCCATGCCGGAGGTGGTCATGGAAGGGCGAAGGGTGGTAAACAATATTCAGCAGTCCTCCACGCTTTTCCTCATGAAAACGCTTATGAGCGTGCTTTTGTCCATAATATCGGTTATCATGGCGTTTGCAAAGGTATCGGACAAACTGTATTTCTTCGATACCTCCAATCTTACGGGGCTGGAAATCTTCGTCATAGCCATACCCTCATTCGCGTTAGCGTTGCAACCCAATAAGAATATAATCAGGGGCGGATTTTTGTCAAACGTGCTTAAGCGGTGCGTGCCGGGCGGAATCACGCTTGTGGTCGCGGTCATGTCGGTATATTTTTACGACCGTATCGGCGGCGCAAACGGCATATTGCTTTCGGAGCAGGTGTACACCACCATGCTTGTCGGCGCGGTTATGTTTACGGGCATAATGGCTCTCGTGAAAATCTGTCAGCCTTTCAACGCGTACAGGGTCGTGCTTGTGATACTTACCTTTTTGCTGGTCGCGGTGGTGCTTACCGCATTCCTCGACATGTTCAACAAGATAGGCATAATCACTCCTTTCGGCGACATAGTCAGCGTTCTGAAAATAGGCTTCCCCAACATTACGTACCTGACGTCGGTAATCCTGCTAAATTATTTCATCTTATCTCTACTGACGTTTTTGTTATCGAAAATCAAAATAGGAGAAAAAACCAGTGACGACCAATGAACTTAAAAAACGTTTTACAGACGTTTACGGCGGCGACGAAAAACAGCTTCGCGTTTTTTCCGCGGCGGGCAGAGTAAACCTTATCGGCGAGCACATCGATTATTGCGGCGGAAAAGTTTTTCCGGCTGCTCTTAATCTGCGCACGACGGTGATTGCGCGTAAAAACGGAACGGACAAAATAAACCTTGCCGCGACCACCATAGGCGACAGAGTTTCGCTTGAGATAAACAATCTCGACGCATACCGCGACCTTAACTGGGGCGATTACCAGGCGGGCGTTGCTTTTACCATGCAGCAGGACGGCTATGAAATAGTGGGCTGCGACCTTCTTTACGATACTACCGTTCCCTTCGGGTCGGGACTTTCTTCTTCCGCGTCGATAGAAGTCGCTACCGCCATGACGCTTGCTTCCTTTTCGGCGGAGGCGGGCGGCAAAGGCGTGGACCTTGTGCAGCTTGCCGTACTCGGACAGCGTTCCGAAAACAACTACAACGGCGTAAACTGCGGCATCATGGACCAGTTTGCTTCCTCTTTGGGCAAAAAGGACAACGCCATACTGCTTAACTGCAAAACTCTCGAATACGAGTACATACCTCTCGAGCTGGGAAATTACAGTCTGGTGATTGCCAACTGCAACAAGCCGCGTTCTTTGCAGGACAGCAAGTACAACGAGCGCCGTGCCGAAACGGAAGAGGCGTTGGAAAAATTAAAGACGGTAATTCCTTCCGCCGCTTGTCTTGCGGATATTTCGCCCGCTCAGTTCAACGAGGTCGGTAAAAAAGTGCTGTCCGGTAAAGTTTACGACCGCGCAAAGCACGTTATAGAGGAGTGTGCGCGCGTCCTCAGTAGTGCCGAGGCGCTTAAAGCGGGCGAAATCGAAAAATTCGGCGAGTATCTCAATCAGTCGCATTATTCCCTGCGCGACTTGTACGAGGTTACCGGCGATTACCTTGACGCGCTTTCCGCCCGCTCGAGAGAGTTTGACGGCTGCATCGGTTCAAGAATGACGGGCGCGGGCTTCGGCGGCTGCACCGTGTCGCTTGTCGAAAAAGACAAAGTGGACGAATTCATAAAATACGTTGACGAAAAGTATTACGCCGATATGGGCGTGCGCGCGGCTTTTTACAAGACCAGCATCGAAAACGGCGCGCAGGAAATAAAAGAATAAATCGTTTTACGTTTAATAACAAGTTTAATCCCGGTTGCAATACAATCGGGATTTTATTTTGTCATAATGCAGATACTTAAGAAAAACACTTTTTACCGTAAAAACCGTCAAAAAAATTAAATTTATATTAAATTTGTTTTTTGCGGCGGCGCGTACGTTGACTATTTTTTTTACGGTTGATAAAATATTAGCGTAATATGTTTATTATGAAAACTTTATTTAAAAGGACATTGAATAAATGAGTAAAAACAACGGTGAAAAAAACGATACCGTCAAGAAAAAGAAAGGAATAGGTTGCGGCGGCGCAATTTTAATATTTTTTCTTGTAGTCGTGCTTTTGCTGGGCGCCGGCATAGGCACGGGCTGTTTTTTCCTTAACAGATATTTAAGACAGAATTTCGATATGTCGCTTGGGGAAGCGTGGGGGGTAGTTAACGGACTTTACGACGCGGACCGCGATAAAATCGTTACAAACGCGCCCTCTGCCGAGGACGAAAAGAGCATTTATTCCGCCGTCGAGCAAAGTCTTTACCTAAAAGCCGGCACTCTTGACGAAACTTCTCTCAAGGCAATAGCGGGAGCCGTGGGCTCAACGGAAACGGGCGGAGCCGCACAGACTCAGATTAACGCCGCAAGGCTTGCCGCTTCACAAGGCGATACTCAAAACGCGCTTTTCAATCTTTTCTCCCGTGAAAACGCGGATTTGGAAAGGATAAAGCTTAAATTTACGGACGAATACGATTACGCTTCTTCTTACGAATCCGATTTTGTAGTGTCCGTTACCGATAAAGAGCTTTTGTCGCTGGTAAAAGCCATGACTCAGTCCGTTAGCGCCGACAACGAAATCCTTGGTCAGATGAATTTCGAGCAGCTTATTTTAAGCCGTAACGACTCCGACGAGCCGGTGGTGACGCTTACCGTAAAACTCAACATACAAAACGCGTTGGGCGATTTTACGTCCGGAATGCCTTCCGTATTGCGGGGACTTATAAAGAATCTTGCGCCCAAGGAAATTTACTTAACCGCTTTCGTGACCATGGGCGAAACTTTGTCCACCGATATAATGATAAACGATATGGACGCGAAAAAGCAGGAAAGCACTTACAAGCTTATCACGGGCATATTGAAATTAAGCGGACAAAATACGGATTCGCGCACGTTTATAAACGATATGGTCAATTCTTACGCCGGTTCTTTCCTTGACGCTGCGGATAAATATCTGAATTTTGACGGCAACGTCAGCGACGGAAAGCTTAATCTCGACCTGTATTCGGCTCTTGCGCAAACGGTTTTCCCCGATTCGGGAATTTCGGGTAAAGACCTTGCACAGCTTTATACAGGAGTGCTTTACGCCGATACGGAGGAAATGCTTGAAAACAACTCTCAGCATCTTTTCGAGGATAAATATTTAGTAAACGAGGACGGAGTTACAAAGGAAATCTATTCCGCTTCGCCCGTTGCGGACGGTATCAAAATAAATTACAGCGACGAATTTATGAAAGAACTGAGAGAAAAATATCTCATCCGCACCGAATTTTACCGCGACGGCGAAAAGATATATCATTTGCCCGCATACAAGGACGAGGCGGGGACGGTTTATTCCTCTTCCCAACTTAATTTCGAAGGCGGAAAGATACCTTCCGACCCCGACGGCAATCCGATAAACACGCTTTACCGCCTCAGCGAGGAGCCGTTTACGGTAACGGTAACCGCGCCTGAAACCGGAGAATACGATACGATTAATCTTATCGAACGCGTCACGCTTGATTTCGGGGATTTTGCGGCGCTTACGGGCGTAGGCGAAAGCGATAAAATTACGGGAGTAAACCTCGAGGACCTTTTTGACCCGACGCTTCTTACCAAAAAAATCGGCGGCGAGCAAACGGACGACAGGAATGAGTGGTTCGTTAACCGCAGCGCGGCGGAAATCGCGTTTGATTTTAACGAAAAAATGCTGGCGGCGCTTATCGACACGCAAACGCAATCCTTTTTCGGCGGCGAAACCGTTTCTTCGGGCAGTGACGGCGAATCCGCACAGGCTGACGAAGACAAAAAATTATCCGACTCCATGAAGCTTAAGTTTTCCGCTCTTACCGTAGGCGAAGAGGAAGAGGTGCAGATTATACCTTCAGGCGACGAAACGACAGGCGAGGCGGAAGCGGAAACCGTTACCGTAAAGCGAAAATACGTTACGCTTGGTATAACCGTAAAAACCGAAGGCTTGTTTGACGGCGCTGACTTTTTCGCGTCGCTTCTCGGGGAAGAAATAGGGCTTTCCGTCCGACTGGATGTTACCCCGGAGCTTGAAGAACAGTATTTAAAGCAGCCCGAAATAGTTTACTCCAGCCTTTCGGATATAAGGTCGGAGCAAATAGCAGACACGCTCCGTAAAGCGGGAGTAACTGCGCTTGACCCGCAAACGCTGCAGGACCAGCTTTGCGCTCCTGTGCGCGACGCGTTTAACAAAATGCAGGACGCTTTGGGGAAAGCGGAAATAGTTGACGGCGGCGTAAGTATTCCCGACGTTTTCGGGCTGATTGCAAACAGGACTTTCGTACAGGATGAGAACAAAACATTTAAAGGCGAGGTCATAAAGATAAGCGGCACCGAATTGCATTCCGCGCTTCAAGGCGTTTACAACACGCCCGAAACCTTATCGATAGGAGACAAATCTTATCTTGCCGTAGACGGCTCTTTCTCGCGGGTGTATAACGAAAGCCATGCCGACGCGTTCGACCGCGACAATTCCGCGGAAAAAACCGACCGAATCAATTTCGTAATTGAAAGTTCGTATGCGGGGCTTCCGGGAGTATCCGCAGACCTTGGTACTGTGCTGGGATATTACGACGGCGGCGAAAACGAGGATATAATGTTCATAACTTACGAATATTCGCTTGCAAAGCATCTCGAAAGCGGCAAGACGGACACAAGTCTTATGACGTTGGAAAAAGCATACGCTACGTTCAAGGTGGAAAAGGTGCTGGCGGACGGATATTCCAACGTTTACAAAGCCACGCTGATTGTCAACGACATGACGGGCGAGCAGCGCACCGTGCTTGAAAAAATGATGACGTATTTCGCGCCCGAAAACGAAAACCAGTTCGATACTCTCGAATATCAGGTGGGTAAATTCGCTTACTTTACGGATAACACGCCTGCAATCAAAGATTATATTCAAAACGGCACTCTCTTTACGGTGTGACTTTTATTTAATCCCTTCTCTTAGGTTTTCTGAGGAAGGGATTTTTTTATCGGAATTTAAACTTACGCGAAAAAACAACTTTTGGGGACTTATTATTGCGCTTTTCGGCTGAGATGTGCTATAATTGTTAAAGAATGTATTTGACGGGACTCACACTTGAAAATTATCGGAATTACCGCTCGCTTAAACTTTCGCTTAAGCCCGGATTAAACGTGCTTACGGGCGAAAACGCCCAAGGCAAGACCAATCTGCTGGAGGCGGTTTATTTCACCAGCATCGGCAAAAGCATGCGCACTCCCCGCGATAAGGAACTGATTCTGTGGGGAGAGGATCGCGCGCGCATAAAAGCGGAAGCCGTCGGTAAATACGGCAGAAAAAAAGTGGAATTCCTTATAGACAAGCGCGACAACAAGCGAGTAGCCGTCAACGGCGCGGAAATCAGAAAACTCGGGGAACTTATGGGCGTTATCATGACGGTGCTTTTTTCGCCCGACGAGATTGCCGTCATAAAAAATTCGCCGGGGGACAGGCGCAGGTTCATGGACATAGCCGTCTGTCAGCTTTCGCGGGCTTATTTTTATCTCCTGTCGCGTTACAATAAAACGCTTGCCCAGCGCAACCGATTGCTTAAAAGCGGTACCGACGGGGATACTCTGGACGTATGGGACATGCAGCTTGCCGGGGCGGGCGCAAAAGTCATAAAGACGCGGCGCGGTTTTATAAACAGGTTAAGCGCGCTTGCGGACAAAAACCACAGATATCTGACAAAGGACAAGGAAAGTCTTACGCTTAATTACGAAAGCCTTTCGGGCGAAACGGAAGAGGAAATACGCGTTAATTTTTTATCGGAGCTTAAGCGGACGCGGGACAAGGATATTTTGTACGGATTTACGCATATAGGGGCGCAGACCGATGATTTTGCCGTGCTTGCGGGCGACGTCGACGTAAGAAAATACGGTTCTCAGGGACAGCAGCGCACCGCCGCATTAAGTCTTAAACTTGCGGAACTCGATTTATTCAAGGACGAATCCGGCGAGTCGCCCGTGCTTTTACTGGACGACGTTTTCAGCGAGCTGGACGAAAACAGACAGGAAAAACTCATCGGCAGGTTAAGCGGATTCCAGACCGTGGTCACGTGCACTCATATTGAAGAGAATCTGAAGAAATATTTTTCGGACGCAAACTTTTTCCGTGTGGAAAACGGTACGGTAAAAGAGATTTAAAATTTTTCAAAACCGATTAAATTGTACAAAATTGTTTTTATAAGTCAAAAATATAAGCAAATTTAACATACCTTTTTTTGGTCTTTCCTATTGACAAACTTTTTTGACAAAAGTATAATATTCAAAGCACAAGGGTGTGCTGTTGTCAGGAACATTTTGCTTTAATAACGGACATCGACGCATTAAACCGCGTTTATGTCCGCTTATGTTATTACGGGAAGGCTAGCGGAGGTGTCCGGGTGAAAAAGTTCAGAAAAAAAGGCGTGTTTGCCAAGACTTTACCTTATTTTAAAAATTATATGTGGGGATTCTGGGTGGGCATTGTGTTAAGCCTTTTAAGTACCGTCGCAATGCTGCTTATGCCGCAGATTCCGCAACTTATAATCGACAGAATCATAAATCCCGCTTTGGGAGAAAAAGCCGTTTACAGCGACAGCAACGTTTTTTCTTTTCTGTTAGACGGCTATGCCGAAGACGACTATTTCGGCATGCTTAAAGTTATGCTTATCTGCATGGCGGTCGTTTGTCTTGTAAAATACGTCACTCACTATGCAAGGTGGAACCTTACGCACAACATGATGATGCGCGGCGAAAATAAAGTCCGCGACTACGCTTTTTACAAAATGCTTCGGCAAAGTCCCGTGGTTCTTAACCGCTACACAAGCGGAGATATGCTTAACGTAACCAACAACGACCCGTCTGCGATAAAGGATTTATATCTGCATCATATTCCGTTTTTGATGGGGTCGGTATTTTCGATAATTATTTCGCTGTATTTTCTTTTGCTGATAAATCCGCTTTTGGTTCTCGTGCCCATTGTTACCGGCTGCATAACCGCCGTAATCGTGCGCGGATACAATAAAATTCTTCAGAAGAAGTACAATATAATCCGCCAGGGTAACGTGGAATTAAGCACTTACATACAGGAAAACATAAACGGAGTCAGGATTATACGTTGTTTTGCGACCGAAGCCGACGAAACCAAACGTTTTGAAAAACGCAATGCGGCATTCCGCGACAACTACGTCGACCTTGCGCGAACAAGCGCCAAATATTCCATGATATTTACCTTCCTTGGCGAAACGGTAAGCATCATGTCCATAATTCTGGGTATCTTCCTTTCCGTAAAAGGCAATCTCAGCGTAGGCGAATTCGCGACTTTCACCTCTTATTGCTTTACCATTAACTCCAACATTGTCTTTATGGCAGGGCAGATAGGAAATATTCAGAACAGCGTGGTGTGCGCAAAACGTTATTTTGAGTTTGCAGACCGTCCCGAGGCTGTCGTGGACAAGGAAAATCCTTTGCCCGTACCCGAAAAACCGACGATTTCGTTCAAAAACGTATCCATGAGTTTTGACGACGGACAAAAGGCTTTGGACCAAATAAACCTTGAAATTCCTTACGGCAGAAGAGTGGGTATCATGGGCAAAACGGGCTCGGGCAAATCCGTGCTTATGAAACTCATGACCCGTCTTTACGACTGTACGGAAGGAGAGATTCTGCTTGACGGCGTCAATATCAAGGATATGTCCGTAGACGAAGTGCGCAGAAAATATTCTTTCGTCATGCAGGACGTCTTCCTGTTTTCCGAAAGCGTTGCCAACAACATTGCCCTTTACGACGAGGACGCATCCGACGAAAAGGTCGTTCATTGCGCCCAAATGGCTTGTGCGGACAATTTTGCGACCAAGCTTGCCGACGGTTACGATACCATCGTGGGAGAAAGAGGGCTTGGATTAAGCGGCGGACAAAAGCAAAGAGTGTCGATTGCGCGCGCTCTTCTTAAGGACGCGCCCGTCATACTTTTGGATGACTGCACTTCCGCGCTGGATTACGAAACCGAAAAGGAAATAACCGCAAACCTGTTTAAAAATTACGGCGACAGGACAATGATAGTGGCCTCTCACCGTGCGGGCAGCGTTGCTTACTGCGACGAAATTATTTACCTCGAGGACGGTAAGATTGTGGAGCGCGGTACGCACGAAGAGCTTATCGCCATGAAGGGAAGATACTATGATATCTTTACCGAGCAGGAATCGCTTCGAGAGGAGGAGATTAACTGATGGCAAGAAACCGTTATTACGAGGACGAGAAAGTTACTTATAAGTTCAGCGCGAAGTCCGTCAAAAAAACTCTCAAATACTGTATTCCTTATAAAAAAATTCTGTTGTCCATGTCCGTGTTAATGGTGATTATGAGCTTTGTTTCGCTTTTGCCGCCCATGATTAACACTTATATAGTGGACTATGTTCTCAGTAAAAAAGGAGCTTTGGGCATCGATTGGTTCACGCTTGCGCTGCTATTGGTGGGCGCTTATGCGCTGGTAGTAATTTCCACAACCGTTTTTTCCTATTTCCGCACGCTTTACATGACCAGGACGGGACACGCAATCGTTCACGATATGCGTTACGCGGCGTTTACTCAGCTGCAAAAGCTTGCTTTCGATTACTACGATTCGCGTCCCAGCGGCAAAATACTGGTTCGCGTTACCGCTTATCTCGACGAGCTTGCCGCCGTTTTCTCCAATTCCGTTATAATGCTGTTGGTGGACGTTTTCAAAATAGCGATAATTTTGCTTTGGCTGTTCGTGATAGACTACCGTCTTGCATCGATTATACTGGCCGCCACCGTACCCATGACGCTTTGTCTTGTCCTTATCAACGGCACGCTTTCCCGCCGCCGCCGCAGATACAGAAACAAACGCAGCAACCGCACCGCATATATCGCCGAAAACATTCAGGGCAACAACGTTACCAAGGTTTTCAACCGCGTTCAAAAAAATACCCAAATTCAAAAAGAACTCAACACCGAAGTTACTAAAAAATGGCAATCGGTGACTTACATAAACGAGTTGCACTATCCCATAATGGACGCCTTTTTCTACATAGGCTTGGGCGTGGTGTACGTAGTCGTCATCTACATGGCGACGCACGGCATGGGACTGGGCAGCCTTACCATAGGCAAACTTATAGGCTTTATTTCTTACATGGGCTTGCTCAGTACGCCGCTTAACGACATGGCTAACATTTTACAGCAAATCACCATGGCCACCAGCAACCTCGAAAGCGTGTTCGAGGTGATAGAAACCCAGCCTACCGTTACCGACGCCGAGGACGCCAGTGAACTTCCTCCCATCGAGGGCAACGTGACTTTCGACAAAGTATGCTTCAGCTACGAGCCCGGTCATCCCATTCTTGAAAACGTTTCGTTTGATATTCCCCGCGGAAAAATGATTGCGCTTGTCGGTCCCACGGGCGCGGGCAAATCCACGATAGTGTCGCTTTTAAGCCGCTTTTACGACCTTGACAGCGGCACCGTTTCCATCGACGGTCACGATATTTCAAAGGTTACGCTTCATTCTCTGCGCACTCAGGTGGGCGTCATGATGCAGGACAGCTTTATTTTCTCGGGCACCATTATGGAAAATATCCGTTACGCACGACCCGACGCCACCGACGAAGAGTGTATAGCCGCGGCAAAACTTGTTTCCGCCGACGAGTTCATTTCCAAACTGCCCGACGGATACTACACCAAAACGCTGGAGCAGGGAAGTAAACTCAGCACCGGCGAGCGCCAGCTTATCTCCTTTGCGCGAGTCGTCCTCACCGACCCGAAAATTCTTATTCTCGACGAGGCGACTTCCTCCATCGACACCCATACCGAAGAAGCTATCAAACGCGCTTTGGACATCATTCTTCAAGGGCGCACCAGCTTTGTAATAGCGCACCGTCTTTCCACCATCAAAAAAGCCGACTGCATCTTCTACGTCGCCAACCGCACCATTGCGGAGGCAGGCACGCACGCTCAGCTTATGGAAAAGAAAGGGCTTTATTATAAACTCGTAAAATCAAATTCGGACGCCTCGGACAAGTAAAATTAAATCAGTTGTTAAAGCGGTAAAGATAAAAAACAAACAAAAAAACCGACGCGGTAAAAAGCCTTTGCGTCGGTTCTTTGTTTATAAAATGCGTTATTGTCAGTCGGGCTTGAAATCCAACCATAAATCAATGTATTCGGCAATTCGTTTTTTAGCTGTTTCGGAACATTTTCTGTAATCGTTTATCAACTTGCGCTCCTGCAAGGACAAAGACTTATTGAGATTTATGCCGGCAGAACCTCGTTCCTCTTTGCCCAGCAAATAATCCACGCTTACGTCAAAATAGTCTGCAAACAATAACAGGTATTCGTAAGGAGCTTGCCGTATTTCGTTTTCGTAATTGGCTATCGTCCCTGCGTTAATGTTCAGATCCCGCGCCAGTTCGCTTCTTTTTATTCCGTTTTCTTCGCGTAATTCTTTCAGCCGAAACATTTTGTTTTACTGCCTCCGCGATTATTATACATTTTGTATTGTATCTTATGATTTAAACATACAAAATGATTGACAAATTTATTAAATATAAATATAATTTATACATAATGTATGATTTTTAACCCGATTTACAAAAAAAGAATACAAGCGAGGAAAGAAAGTGATGGAAGAAGTTACTCAATACAGCCGTTATCAGCAGCCGCTGAAAAAAATGTGCATAGTTCAGATAATATTCAGTCTTATGACTGTGCTTACCATTGTCTGCCTGGTTTTTCTGCCGAATTTCAAAATGGCGATAAATTCGGAAGTTATGCAGGCGAACATTACCTTGCCTAAACTCTACGATGCCGAGATTTGGGCGCAGATTTTGACCCAAGCAAATACCGAAATAAATTTTTCCGTATTCGACGAATTGTACGCAATCGTCAAACCGGCAGGAGAGGCGGCTGCCGGCGTAACATACGTTTCGGGAATTTTTCACATTTTCGGCGCCGTGTTCCTGTTTGCAGGCGTCACAATCGCACTGATAAGTCTTTTCAGGAATATCGCAAACGTGACTTCGATTGAAAATTACGCGATAGAAATGTTCGACGTTTTGAAAAATCGCCACTCCGGCATAAAAACAATCAACGGGCTGAACTCGGCTTCGTGGTTTATAGGCGGAGTCGTTTACGAGATAATGGCGGTGTTTTTAAGTTCCTTTTTGTCACGTATATACGGCGAGAAAACGATTACAAGTTATTTCACGAATTTAAGCGGTCTGTCGGCCGTCGGATTTCTGACCGTTATCATGGTTCTTGTGACAATGGGCATAAGCGTTTATCTGGCGCAAATCAAAAGAAAGATTAAGATTTCGGTTTTGCGCGACGAGTATCTTTTTCCGCGCAACCGATGACTAAGCAAATAAATTCTGTAAAACAAACTTCAGCCGAAACGTTAAAGCCGTGTTTGCCTGATTTACGTTATTCTGCTTTTATAGCGGCAGTTTACGGAAAGTTTAATGGGGAAGATAAGTTAAATTTTCCGTGCCGCGATTCAATCGATACATTCGTTTTATCTCTTACTCGTTCGTCATAAAGCGAAAAAACATTTTCGTCTTCAGTTTTATCTGTATAAAATTTAGTATTCAGGCGATAATTCATTGAGAAATTTTATACGGAGCGGTTTTTATGATTGTATATTGTCTGGGTGACGCAAAGGCAAAACGCGCCGCATTCAGGGCGGCGGACGGCGGTATAAACAGCATGAGCATAGACAACGACGAAATACTTACCGTGCTCAAAAATGACGGTAAAACGTATTTTGCCGTAGGCGACATTCCTTTCGCCGACATGAGCGTATCGGAGTTCGTTGCTTACAGTAAATCTTTATGTAAGACTCAGCCGGCGCGCCGACGCGAAACGTCTTATTACGCGAAACTTTTCGGCTTTAAGTCCGTGATGAACAAAAAGTTGAAAAAGCTGAGCGTTCCGCAATACCGAATGGCGCAGTTTCTGGCAAAATACGATTTATCCGTGCGCGACGTCTATGTCAATTTCGACGGACTGGAATATTCCCTCGCCAATAAAAAAGCGCTTGAAGGATTTTTGTCCAAAATCAAACGCTATTTCAATATTTACGTGGGCGTTTCCGATTACAGATTTATGCGGTACGGCGCATCGTTAAGGCATTACGGTGCGGAGGGGGAAACAAGCGAAATAATAGTAAACAAGTACCGCTCTTTGCGCGGAAAGAAACGGGTATTTAAAACCATTCTCGATAAAACGGAGCAATCCGCAGGAGATTTTAATATCCGTAAAGTAGTAGTCGCTTTCGAGTAACAAAAATTAAGCGTATGCCGTAAAAAATATCGGCTTACGCTTTTTTTTGAAGGATTATAGCTTTTATCCTTATTGTCCGATAGAATTGAAAGAAAGTTGTTCTAAAAATTTTTTTAAGTCGTTGCCGCAGTTATCCGAAAAATTAATTCTTTTAAGGCGCAAGAATAACGGATTAATCAATCCCGAGCATAAAGTCAATCCGAGTTTATTTTTTTAAAAGATTTTATAAATTGACTTTACCAAATCTTTATCGGTTGTTAACGATTGAAGCAAATGTTTCAGGCGGATTTCGGCTCTGACGGAAAAACCGCCTTTTTATTTGAGTCAGACGTCTTTGTTCGCGTTTAGGACCGCTTTGGGATTGTGGTCGTATATTTTGTTGAAATATCGGTAAAAAGTAGTCAAAGAGTCAAATCCGCAGGAAAAAGCAAGTTCGGCAATGGAAGGCGGCTCTTCGTCTTTGCTTTTTTTCATAAAGTGCTGCAGCCTTACGATATTGATGTAATTGGTAATGTTTTCGCCTATGTATTTGTTAAAAAGCCTTGAAAAGTAATATTTGTTGTAACCGAAAGTCGCGGCAAGAGAGTCCAGCGTAATGGGATTTGCGTAATTTACGTCGATGTAGTTGAGTACGTTTACAAGAAAGTCTATGCTGCCGTTTTTTTCCACGGGTACTGCGGGATAAGTATTAAACATATTTCCCAATATAACGTTAAGGTAGCCTTTTTTGACGAGGGCGGGCATTTCGAGTCGCTCGTCATACATTTTTTTAAAGATGGGCCGTAAGGTTTTACGGTTGAATTCCTTATCGTCCAACAAACACGGAAGAGAGCTGTGCTGGAAAACCGTGTCGAAGTCGTTGCCGTAGTTATACGGAATGACCAGAAAAATTTTTTTATACGACGTGCATGGGGTAAAAGCATGGCGGTAGTAATTGTGCACAAACACTATGTCGTCCGGCATGGCGGTAAACGTCTTTTCGCCTACTTCGGACAGCATTTTCCCTTCAAAAACATAAAGTATTTCTATACTGCGGTGAAAATGCGGTCGGCAAAAAGTACTCAGCCCCCGTTGTATGGTAAGGTTTGTATCCTTATCGTGATAATATTCGTAAACTATATTTTCCACGAATTAATCTCCGAAAAACAAAAAGTCAATATGTGAAAAGTTTTTATTCATTTATGAGAGGAAATTGTCAATATTCGGTGGTATTATATCATTAAATGAAAGCAAAGTCAATAGGGCGGAAATTATTTTCCGGCGCATCTTGCTTCAAAAATTAAACATTTCAGAAGGAAGCATTATGAAAATAGCAATTATCGGCTACGGCGGCATGGGCAACAACCACAAGAAGTACATAATTCAGCGGCTTAACGACAGCGATTATCCCGAAAAACTGGAAATCGCGGGCGTATACGACATAAACCCTGAAAGAAAAGCCTTCGCAGCGGAGCTGGGACTTAAAAATTTTGACAGCGCGGACGAAATATGGAAGGACGACAGCATTAAGATAGTGCTTGTCGCCACTCCCAACGATTCGCATCTTCCTTACGTTCTTAAGGCGGCGGAGTGCGGCAAAAATATCATAGTGGAAAAACCCGCCGCGCTTTCAAGCGAGGAAACCGAAAAGATGTACGAAGCCGCTAAAAAGGCGGGCGTAGTGTTTTCCCCGCATCAGAACAGACGTTGGGACGACGATTATCTCACCGTCAGGAATATGTACGAAAAGCAAACCGTGGGCAAAGTTTATCGCATCGAGTCGCGCGTAATGGGGTCTAACGGCATACCCGGCGCCTGGAGAAGGGTAGAGCGTCAGGGCGGCGGCATGATGCTGGACT
Organism: uncultured Eubacteriales bacterium; assembly: GCA_900543755.1. GTDB lineage: Bacteria > Bacillota > Clostridia > Christensenellales > Pumilibacteraceae > UBA10677. Next base: position 15,785 of record UQSP01000012.1, on the reverse strand, counting down.
GGGGCGTCCATCTCATCGACCAGATGCTTCAGTTCGTCAAATCTCCCGTTAAATCCGTATATTGCGATTATTCTTATATCGCGGGCGAGGAAGTGGACGACGGCTTCGATCTGGAAGTCAAGTTCGAGGACGGTCTTATCTACCGTATCGTCGTGGACACCAATACTTTTATAGAGCTTCCCCGCTGGCAGGTTTACGGCACGGACGGTACCGCAACCATTACTAACTGGCGCCGCGACAACGTGGAAGGAAGAGTCGTGCGTTGCATTCAGCGCGTGGACGACAAACTGGAGGGCGTAAACGCGGGTAACGGCTTTACCAAAACCATGGCGGCGCGCCGCAGCGAAACCGTGGAGGAGTTCCCGCCCGAAATCGTGCGCGGCGATAAAAACGCGTTTTACCGCAACTTTATGGACGCGGTAATTAAGGGCGAGCCTACAATCGTCAGAAAGGAAGAAGTGATGCGCGTGTTTAAGATTATGGAGCTTGCTAAAAAGTCCGCCCGCGAAAACCGCGTAATCACGGAAAGAGTTTAATATCGTAACACCGCTTTGCTCTTTTGTCCGTGCCTGACAGAATTACACGGGAAAAGGGCGAAGCTTAAGAAATAATAAATCGGAGGAATTAAAGATGAAGTTAAGCGTAGTAAGCGGAGTTTTGGGCGGAATGAGTCTTGACGAAAGCCTCAAATACCTCAAATCCATAGGGGTTCCCCAGTTCGAGCTGGGCGTGGGCGGCTATCCGGGGACAAAACATGCGGACGCGAAAGTATTGGTTGCCGACAAGGCGAAACGCGACGAACTGGTCGAAACGTTCAAAAAGTACGACATGGAAATTTCCGCGCTGTCCGTTCACGGCAACTGCGTGCATCCCAACAAGGAAATCGCTGCGTCTTTCGAGGCGGATTTCGAGGCGGCGTGCGTGCTTGCGGGACAAATAGGAGTAGAGCGAATCGTCACTTTTTCGGGTTGCCCCGGCTCCGACAAAAAAGCGCAGCAGCCTTCGTGGGTGACTTGCGCCTGGCCCAACGAATACCGCGACGTACTGGATTATCAGTGGAATAAAGTGCTTATTCCTTACTGGAAAAAGGCGGTTAAATTCGCTGCCGAAAACGGAGTGAAGAAAATCGCACTCGAAATGCACCCCGGTTTCTGCGTTTACAATCCCGAAACCTGTCTGCGTCTCAGAAAAGCGGTAGGGCCCATGGTGGGCGCAAACCTCGACCCCTCGCACCTTATATGGCAGGGCATGGATATCGTGGAAGTCATTCGCGAGCTCAAGGACGCCATTTACTATTTCCACGCAAAAGACACCTGCCTTAACGCGCAGAACGTCCGCGTAAACGGCGTTCTGGATACCAAGCCTTACGGCAACGTGGCGGAGCGCTCCTGGGTGTTCCGCACGATGGGATACGGCACGGACGATATTACCTGGAAGAAGATAATAAGCGCGCTTAAAGTCGCGGGTTACGACGACAGCATCTCCATCGAGCATGAGGACAGCCTTATGTCGCCCAAAGAAGGACTGGAAAAAGCCGTTAATTTCCTTAAAGACAAAATAATCGCCGAAAAAGCCGGCGAGATGTGGTGGGTGTAATCATGAAAGACATATTCGGTATTCAGCTTTATTCCGTCCGCGAGGAAATAAAAACCAAGGGTTTCCCCGAGATGCTTAAAACCATTAAGGAGGCAGGCTACGACTGCGTGGAGTTTGCCGGATTTTACGACTATACTCCTCAGGAAGTCGCCAAGCTGCTGAAAGCCAACAATCTTACGGGAATTTCCGCGCACATCGGCATAGACAGTATAGAACTTCAGCTTCCGTACATAGACGCAATCGGTATAAAATACGTTTACATTCCCTGGTGCAATTACGAGGATATGTGCGGCGAAAAGTTTAACGAGCTGACGGAGAAAATAAGGCGCGTAAAAAAATTACTGGACGAGCGCGGTATCGTGTTCGGCTACCATAACCATGCGCATGAATTCACAAACGGCGGCGATAAGGTGTACGAGCTTATTTCGGCGGTCGACGGCTTTACGTCGGAACTGGATATTTTCTGGGCGGTTGCCGCAGGAAAGTCGCCCTTGGAGCTTATGAAAAAGTACGGCAAAGCGCTTTCCGCAGTGCATATCAAGGAAATGGATAAGCGCACGAAAACCGAGGCGCGCGAGTACCCCAACGCCATAGTGGGCGAAGGAAAAAGCGATTGCGAAAAAGCCATTAAACTTGCAAAACAAATGGGAATAAACCTGTTCATTCTCGAAGTGGAAGGATTCCCCTGCGAAGTGTCCGAATATTTGAAGAAGAGCTGCGATAAAATGAAAGAATTCGCGGCAAAATACTAAGTCAGTTTACGGGATAAACCCGATAAAAAATTCAAGGAGATAAAAACATTATGGAAAAAGTAAGAATAGGCGTTATCGGCTGCGGCGGTATCGCAAACGGAAAACACATGCCCGCGCATAAGGCTAATCCCCATTCGGAAATGGTTGCTTTCTGCGACATCGTTCCCGAACGCGCCGAAAAAGCCAAAAAGGATTTCGGTACGCCCGAGTGCAAGACTTATACCGACTACAAGGAACTTCTTAAGGATAAAAGCATCGACGCAGTACTCGTGCTTACCCACAACAGCGAACATTGCCGTATAACAGTTGACGCGCTTAACGCGGGCAAACACGTCATGTGCGAAAAGCCCATGGCTATGAATTACGAAGAAGCCAAAAAGATGATAGAAGCGCGCGACAAGTCGGGCAAATTGCTTACCATCGGATATCAGAACCGTTTCCGTCAGGACAGCCTGTATCTTAAAAAACTTGCAGACGCGGATAAGTTCGGCGAGATTTATTATGCCGAGGCAACCGCAATCCGTCGTCGTGCCGTTCCCACCTGGGGCGTGTTCATCGACGAGAAGAAACAGGGCGGCGGTCCGCTTATCGATATCGGCACTCACGCACTTGACCTTACCCTGTTCATGATGAACAATTACGAGCCTGATTACTGCGTGGGCAAAACCTATCACAAACTCAACAAGCAGACCGAAACGGGCAATGCCTGGGGCGATTGGGATACCGAGGCGTTTACCGCAGAAGACGCCGCTTTCGGTTTCATCGTTATGAAAAACGGCGCTACAATCAACCTCCGCTCCAGCTGGGCGCTTAACTATATCGACGCGAAAGAGGCTGTTACTCTTATCTGCGGCGACAAGGGCGGCGCGGATATGCCTGCAATGGGTAAGCTGCGCCTTAACAGCGTCGAGGCGGGCAGACAGGTTATTACCGAGCCCAACCTCACCGCGGGCAAAGTCGATTTCTTCGAGGGCGCTAACGGCGAGCCCCGCGACCTTGAAGCGGCTTGCTTTATCAATGCAATCCTCGGCAAGGGTCAGCTTTACGTCACCGCCGAGCAGGCTGCTTGCGTAACCCGTATTCTCGAAGGCATTTACGAATCTCAGAAGACCGGCAAGCCCTACTACTTCAAGTAATGCTTAAAGGTTGTTAAAGGAGAGTTATTCTATGCGTTTAGGCAGAATTTGTAAATACGACGCCGCAGGCTTTGACCTTGTAAAAAGCTCCGGACTTGAATTTATGGAGATTTGCTGCAATTATCAGAGTGAAGCCGAGGCTTGCTCCGCCGCCGAAAAATCCATCAAGGAGAACATTGCGCGCACGGGAATAGACGTTTCTTCCATAGGCAGGTGGAATCACGACGTTCAGGAAAACGGCAAAATCGTTTCCGACCGCGCGGACAGTTACTTTAAATTGCTGGACACTGCTATGAACGTGGGTGCAAAGACTTTCGTCTGCGGTATAAACTACGACGAAAGCATCAGTCTTTACAAGAACTACGTCAACGCCTTGTCCTTCTTCTCCCGGCTCATCAAAAGGGCGGAAGGGTCCGGCGTCAAAGTTTCCGTTCAGAACTGCAGCTGGAACAACTTTGTCGTAAGTCCCCGCGAGTGGGAAGTGGTCATGGGCGAGCTTAAAGACCTGTGGATTAAATTCGATCCGTCGCATTCTTATAACCGCGGCGGCGACTACCTTGCGGAACTTTCCGACTGGTGCAATCGCGTATCGCTGGTTCACATAAAGGGTACGGTTCACGCAGGCAAAAACAATGTGGACGATCCCCCCGCAGGCATGGATGATATAAAATGGCGTTCCCTTTTTGCAATACTTTACGCGCGCAAATATAACGGCGACCTCAGTATTGAGCCGCATTCCGCAACATGGCAAGGCGAACTTGGCAAAAAAGGCGTTGATTTTACCGCAAAATTCATAAAGGATTTCATTTTATAATATTATGAGAGTTACTATTTTTACAGAGCATAATGCAAGTATGGACGGCGAAGAGGCGTTAAAGTCTTATCCCGAGGGAATGAATGCGTGCCTTAAAAGCTTTATCGAGGAAGCGGGTCACGACGTTACCATGATTGTCCACGACAAAGACGACGACGGCAGTGCGCTTACGGAGGAAATTCTGAAGAATACCGACGTTCTCTTATGGTGGGGACATTGGTATCACGGATCGGTTAATCCTTCGGTTGTGGAAACGGTCGTGGACTACGTCAATCGCGGCATGGGTTTTGTGCCTTTGCACTCCGCGCACGAATCGCGTCCCATGCAACGGCTTCTTGGTACGAGCGGTGCGCTTGCCTGGCGTGAAATGGGCGAAAACGAGCGCGTCTGGGTAATCGAACCCGCTCATCCCGTAGCTAAAGGCCTTGGCAAATATATCGACATTCCGCACGAGGAAATGTACGGCGAGCAGTTTTCCATTCCCGCGCCCGACGAGCTGGTGTTTATAAGCTGGTTCCGCGGCGGAGAGGTAATGCGTTCGGGGTGCGTTTTCAAGCGCGGCTACGGCAAGATTTTTTATTTCCGTCCCGGTCACGAAACTTTGCCTACCTACAAGATAAAGGACGTGCAGACGGTTATTCTCAACGCTATCGATTACGTTGCGCCCTCGTTTAAAGTGCTTGACGAAAAAATAAAAAGCGTACACGTGCCCGAGCCGCCCGAAAAAATCTGAACTTACGGTTATTAAAAACAAACAGAGTCTTTTATCCGAAAGGCTCTGTTTGTTTATTTTGTTATTGACAAAAACTTTTGCAGGAGTATGTCGGCGGCAAAAAATCGTTTCAGACTTCAGTAAATCCTAAGCCTGCGTCCCTAAAGGGGAAACGCCGTAAAGGTTTGACGTTTTTTCCTGAAACGATGCAGAAGTATCGGATTAACTGTGCTGTTGTTTTTTATGTATAATATATGTGATTTTCGTACATAAATATACCGCGATTTCGGGTATATTAAACTTATGAAACTTTTGATTACCGCTTTATGCGCTTTGGCTTTCGCTCTGGCGCCCGCTTTAAATGTGAATGACTCCTTAAACCGAAAATCGGACGAGGCGACGTTCACTCACCAAACCGAAACGACTGAAAACAATTATAAAGCCGATAACTTGTTACCGCAATCGGTTTTAAAAGAGGAAAACGTTTCCGTTTTATCCGACGACGGCGCAGATAAGGAAAAGAACAACGACTTTATTAAATGGGTGGATTTTAAAGTCCCTTACGAGGTGCTTAAAAAAAATTACGAGCTTTACAAATCCGCACTGGCGGAAGGTACTTCTCAATTTGATTTTATTGACGCTCTTGCATATTTAGCTTGCAAAAACGGAAATTCTTTTGAGGTCAAGCGCGACAATAAACGGCTTATCAGTCTTGCCGATGAACTTAAGGAGGAAAAAATTACGGTCAGCGAGGCGCTTGGCGAAAATAAATATTTCGATTATTACCGCAACTGTTACAAGGCGATTTTCGGTGGCAGCTTCGGCGAGCGCGCCGACGGGACTAACGGACTTACGGCTTATTTTCCGCTTGCGCGCGGGCACTGGTTTTCGCATTACGACGACTTCGGCAACGCGAGAAGCTACGGCTTTAAGCGCAGACATCTCGGGCACGACATTATGGGCAGCGTGGGTACGCCCGTCGTCGCCGTCGAGGGCGGAGAAGTGGTCGAATGCGGTTGGAACCGTTACGGCGGCTGGCGCGTGGGAATAAGGTCTGCGGACAAGAAAAGATACTACTATTACGCGCATTTAAGAAAGGACAAGCCGTTTTTCGACGGGATAGAAAAGGGAGTTACCGTACAGGCAGGGCAGCCCATAGGCTATCTTGGAGTCACGGGTTACTCGACGAAAGAAAACGTCAACATGAAGACAAAGCCTCATCTTCACATTGGATTACAGCTTATTTTTGACGAAAGTCAGGTGGACGGCAACGGCGAAATATGGATAGACCTGTATTCGCTGACGAGATTCTGGCTGGGGTACGGACAGCGCGCGGACGTATAAACAAACGGCTTTTAAGCGGCAGATGTAAAACTTTCGCAGTTGCGTTTTTAATCGGTGCGTAACAATAAAAATTTATCGATGTCATTATGTAAAAAAAACAAAAAATTTTGTCCTTAAAGTCACGACGTCAATTTTTTTGCTTCAAAACGGTTGCAAACGCATAAATATGGAGTTATAATATTTTTACTGCGGGAATAGTATTTTTCCGCGGTTTTTTATTTGAAGAGGTGTTTTAATGGGATTATCCTCACGCGGGACTTATATTAAAAACATAATACTTCCCGGTTTCGTGATAAGCGGACTTGCGGGAGTCTTTACGGGTGCGTTGATATTTTTCTATAAGTGGGGCGCAGAATTTATTGCGGAATTATCGGGTTCGATTTATGCTTTTGTTTATTCGCAGCCCGTTTTCATACCCGTAATGCTTATAGGCTTGGTGGGACTTGCGCTTATCATGGCGTTTTTCATAAAGGACGCGCCTGCCGTCAGCGGCGGCGGTATTCCCACTGCCGAGGGTATATTGCGCGGACTTATTACATTTAAATGGCTGCGTACGTTTTTAAGCATGATTGTCAACAGCTACATCGCGTTTTTTACGGGATTGCCGCTTGGAAACGAGGGCCCGTCAGTTCTTATCGGTACTGCGCTGGGCCGCGGCACAAACAACCTTTTCAATCGCACTCCCGCTTGGGACAGATACGTAATGACGGGCGGCGCGGCGGCGGGTTTCGCGGTCGCAACGGGTGCGCCGGCAACGGGAATAATTTTCGCTTTGGAAGAAGTGCACAAGCGTTTTTCGCCCATGATACTTATGGTCGCGCTTTCGTCCGTGGTTTTTGCTTCGCTTACCGCCGAAGCCCTTTCCATAATTTTCGGAAGAACTACCGCCATGTTTTCGCTGACGGCTTTCCCGTCGGTGCCTGTAAATTTGTGCTGGATGGCAATCGTTTCGGGAGTGGGCGCGGGCATTATAGCTTTACTGTTTATCAAAGGCTTTACGCTTATGTATAAACTGTTAAGCGAAAAAATAAAAGCCGTGTCGATTGAAGTAAAACTGATTTTTTTATTCGTGCTTATAGGCTTGGTGGGACTTTTGCTTCCTTCCGCGGTGGGCAGCGGCCACTCCGTGATAGAAGGAATAATGATACGCGAATATTTGTGGTACATTATTTTAACGTTGCTTGCGGTTAAAATAATTCTTATCATACTGTGCGGCGGCGCGGGCGCTACGGGCGGACTTTTTATTCCCATATTGACGATAGGCGCGCTTACCGGCGGGCTTCTGGCCGAGCTTATGCTGCTTACGGGCGTGCCTTCCGAATATTATTCCGTAATAGTCACAGTTACCATCGCTTCTTTCCTCGGCGCAACGCTAAGGGCGCCCATAACCGCAATAGTGTTTTTTATAGAGGCTTTTTCGGGATTTAACAATATTTTGTTTGCCGCATTGGGCGTGCTTATATCTTTTGTGCTTATGGAAATTCTGGGCGTTAAACCGCTTTACGAAGTGGTGCTGGAGCGTAAGCTGAAAGTCATGCACAAGGACGAAGTTCCGCGTATTGCGGATATGGAAGCGGTTGTCCGTAAAGGCGCATTCGTCATAGGCAAAACTACCCGCGATATTTTCTGGCCGCCGTCGTGTCATGTCATGACGGTTGTGCGCGCGGGTAAAAACTTTTCCACCGACGCGCGCATGGATAAAGACGGCGATAAGGTGCTGAAAGAAGGCGATACTCTTCTCCTGAGGATAGAGACCTACGATATAGAGGAGACGAAAAAACTTATAGCGGACCTTGTCGGAAAACAGGATTATGACGACAACGACCGTTTAAGAAGCCGTATGCCATGACGCATCGGGTTTTGTGACAAATAAAAAACGCTTAATCGGTTTTCCGCAGCACTAAGGAAAACCGATTTTTTTTCACTGTTTCTCTTACCTTATTTTTCAAACCTCAATCGCGGCAACCCGTTTTTCAGTGTTAAATTTTCAAGTATAAAAATCCGTTTGTTACCGATAATCATATAGAAGCGTTTTTTATAAGTCAAGCACAAAAACAAAAGGCGGTACTTAAATTTGCGTTTGCCAAAGCATATAGGCGTTATTCCCGACGGCAACAGACGTTGGGCAAAAGAACACGGGTTCAATAAAGAAGACGGATATTCTTACGGGCTGGACTGCGGGCTCAGGTTTTTGCGCGCCGCCTCCTCTCGCGGCATTAAGGAAATTACTTATTACGGTTTTACCGTGGACAACTGTAAACGACCCAAAGAACAGGTGGAGGCGTTTACCAAGGCGTGTTGCGACGCCGTGCAATTAATCGCCAAAGAAGACGTTGCCCTTTTTGTCGTGGGCAATACCGATTCGGCCTGCTTTCCCAAGGCATTGTTGCCTTTTACTAAAAGACGGGAAAAAACAGGCGAAAAAACTACAAGAGTTAATTTTTTGGTCAACTACGGCTGGGAATGGGACATCAGAAGCGGACTGTTATCGCGCGACATTCCCCGAATCGACCTCGTTATCCGCTTCGGCGGTATGTGCCGTCTTTCAGGCTTTTTGCCGATGCAGACCGTGTATTCGGATATTTGCGTCCTTAAACCTTTCTGGCCGGATTTTCGCGAGGAGCATCTTGACGAGGCGCTTGCCTGGTACAGCCGTCAGGACGTCACGTTAGGGGGATAGGGGTACATTCTGTTTCGCTCAAAAAAAATTATTTGCGCTGATTTTTGCCCTGTTCCCATACACACGGTTGCGTTGAAATTTCTGCAGTTCAGTAAATTTCTCCGTTAATTTAATAGCCGCCGAATTATAATAAAATTTACGTTTTAATTTCTTATTGCCGTTTGCACCCTGACAAAAGCTTTTAAAATAATTATAATAAGTAATAGGTTACTTATTTTTCGGAGGAAAGCAGATGGCGTCCTCAATGCCTTTCGGATTAAAAATTGCAATCATAAACAGGGCTTTTCGCAAAAAAATGGACGAAAAAGCCGCCAAAATGGGATTGACAAGCGTTCAGTTGCGCGTATTGGGCTCGGTAAGTCGGCTTGAAGCTGCAGGAGTCACTGAAATTCATCAGAACGACCTTGAGAAAATCGAGCACGTTACGCACCCGGCAATGACAAAACTTATTCAGAAACTCGAGAAGAAAGGTTTTATCAATTGCGTTCAAAGCAGCACCGACAAAAGATATAAAAAAATCGTCAGTACGGAAAAATCAAGCGGAATACATAAGACAATACTTGCGCAGGATGAGGAAGTTCTTTCTGAAATCTGTTGCGATTTTTCAGACGAAGAAAAGGAAACGTTGCTGACTCTTATTAAAAAAATCCTGGGGAATATAGATTCCGATTTGTTTTATAAAGGTTAAAAAATTATTTTTTGGTGGGCAATGCGTCGCGGCAAGCGGCTCATTGCCTGCTTTTCGCTGCAAATAAGTAACATGTTACCTAAAAAGGAGACTTAAAAAAGACGGAAGAGAATTTGTCGGAAAAAAAGAGTATATTCGCCACCGAGCCGGTAGGCAAGCTTATTGTTAAATTCGCAATCCCTTGCGTGATAGCGCTGGTCGTAAACGCTTTATACAACATTGTCGACCGGATATTCATAGGCCGGGGCGTCGGGTATCCGGGCAACGGCGCCACAAGCGTAGTATTCCCGATAACTATTATAGCGCTTGCTTTAGCCGTGCTTGTGGGCGACGGCGGCACGGCGTTTTTAGGCTTAAAGCTGGGCGAAGGGGATAAGGAAAGCGTAAAAAAGGGCGTAGGCAATTCGCTGGTTATGGTAACCGTTGCGGGCGTTGCCATAATGGTGATTTTTCCGGTACTGATTGAACCTGTACTTAAGTTATTCGGCGCGACCGAGGCCAATTACGAGTATGCGTTCGATTACGGCTGGATAATCGCGATAGGACTGCCGTTTACAATGATTTCCACGGCGGTAAACGCCATGATACGTGTGGACGGAAGCCCGAAATACGCGATGTTTTCGATGCTGTTGGGCGCGATTATCAACACAGTGTTCGACCCCATATTCATTTTTGTTTTTAAAATGGGCGTCAGCGGTGCGGCAATCGCAACCGTAATGGGGCAGGTTGCGTCTTTTATCGTATCGGTATTGTATAAGAGAAAATCCAAAACCTTAAGCGTCAGCGCCGATTCGCTTAAGTTAAGCGGAAAGACTTGCGGAAACATACTCAGTCTTGGCGTCAGCAGTTTTATAACTCAGTTTGCGATTTCCATAGTCATGATTATTTTCAGCAATCTGATTAAAAAATACGGCGCGCTTTCCGTTTACGGCGAGGATATTTGCCGGTCCGCCATGGGCATCGTAATGAAAGTAAATCAGATTATGCTTTCCATTCTTGTGGGCATTGCGGTAGGCGCGCAACCCGTTATAGGCTATAATTACGGAAGCAAAAACTTTATAAGAGTCCGTAAGGCTTTTATCATAGCCATTGCCGCCGCTGAAATCATTGCTTTTATTTTCTTCTTTATATTCCAGTTCGCGCCCATGTCCGTCGTTATTCTGTTCGGCTCGAAAGAGGGGTTATATAATGAATTTGCAGTCAAATGTTTCCGTATATTTCTGATGCTCTGCCTGCTTAACGGTTTCCGGACGGTCGCGGCCATTTATCTGCAAGCGGAAGGTAAGCCCGTTAAATCCGCAGTCATTACGCTTTGCAGGCAAATAGTTTTCCTTTTGCCGGCAGTGTTTATACTTCCTTTGTATTTGGGCGTCGAAGGTATTCTGTGGTCGGGACCCGTTGCCGACAGTCTGGCGTTTATTCTTGCTTTGGCTTTGATTTGGTGGGAAATCCACACGCTTAAAAAGAAAGGCATAATCAAGCATAAACAGCACAACCATAAAGACGAAACAGCGGAAATTTTATCGGAAGGAGAAAACAATTTATGAAAAACAGAATTATCACCGTCAGCCGCGAATTCGGCAGCGGCGGCCGAACGATAGGAAAACAGGTCGCAAAAGAACTCGGAATTCCCTGTTACGACAACGAAATCATTCAGAAAATCGCATCGGAAAGAGGCTTTGACGAGCATTACGTCAAAGACGCGGGCGAATACGATTCGGGCGGATTCCTCTCGATTTTTTCCAGCCGTGCGTTCGGCGATGCAAACGCGGACCTTATCTGGAAAGCTCAGTGCAAAATAATACTTCAGCTTGCGGAAAAAGAACCGTGCGTTATCGTGGGCAGGTGCGCGGACTATATCCTGCGCGATAAGGCGGATTGCTTAAGAGTTTTTATTCATGCGGATAAGGATTTTCGTATGAACAGGATTATCAAAGTCTATGGCGAAACCGATATCCCTACCGAACAACGCCTTAAAGAAAAGGATAAGCGCCGCGCCGCTTATCACCGCTTTTATACCAATATGAAGTGGGGGACAGTCCAAAAATTACGACATTACCCTTAACAGCGGAACCCCGGGCATCGACAAATGCGCGGAAATAATTAAAAATTTATATTGACGTCAATGTTTGTTCGCTTTTTTTAATCCTCAGCGAATTTAAAATTAAATCTCCCTTGAAGTTATTGCCCCAAGGGAGATTTTTTATTTGATTAAGTTTTTTTAAGCCTTAAAAAACGGCCTGTTTTTAATAACCCCATTGTTCGCCGGTGAATAAAATGTAATCCCCCGTAGCGTAGCTTTCAGCGGTATAAGTATTGTTGCTTACACTGTTTTCGCTGAGCGTCGTCACAACTTTCAATCCGCCAAGTCCGCCGCTGTACGCGCGTCCGAAATAAGTCGAAGAGGAGGGATAGTCTATTTCATCTTTAGTGGTTGCGTCGTTGACTTTTGCCAAAACCGTGCAGTTTTCGGCTTTGCTGCCGCTGACGGTTGCGGTAACGTTCCAGTAAAGTCTGTCGCCGCTTGCGCCTATAAGGCCGCCTGCGTTTGCGGTCCAGCCGTCGGAAACGGCAGTTACGGTTGCTCCGTCTGCGGCACACGCGGTAACGGTGCCGACGTTAGACCCCACAAGTCCTCCCGTGGAAGCAATCAGCCATGCTTTTACGTTTACCGTCGAATCGGAAACGGTTACGTTAGTGATGGTGCCGAAGTTTGCGCCCGCAAGCACACCCGCGTAAACGTCGCCGCGTCTTTTGTTTTCTTCGTCGGTGACGAGTACCGTGCAATCTTCAAGCTTCAGGTCTTTGACCTGTCCCGTAACCACGCCGAACAATCCTGCGTAGTTGTAAGTGTTCTTATAGCTTTCCCAGGTGGATACTTTGATTTCAGTAACCGTAAGGTTAGAAATTTTATGTCCTTTTCCGTCAAAGTTTCCCGAAAAAGCGGAGTTTTCGTCAATGTTGTTGCCTATAGGCTCCCATTCCTTATCGGTAAGGTCAATGTCGTTGTTAAGCACGAAATAAGAGGAGAGGGACAGGGAAACGTTTTGCAGCTCTTCGGCCGTGGTTATCTCATAAGGACTGACTTCCGTTCCTGCTCCTAAGTAAAAGTTAAGTTGCATTTCATTGCTGTAAACTCTGTAAGGTATGTCGGCCTCAAGCTCTTCATAACTTACGGTTGCGGTTTTTCTTCCTTCGGTCGAAGTATCGAATCCGCTTACCATTTCGGCAGTAACGGCTACTTCTTCGCCTTTGGTGTTGTCTGAATATACTATTTTCAGCGTGATGTCATCGGGGAAAGCGGAATCTTTAAGTACGTTTCCGTCTTCGGTAAGGCTGCCCGACAGCTCAAGCGACACAGCCGTTTTTTCGGGTTCCGTGCTTGTTTGGGTGCTGTCTTCTTCTTCGTTGCAACCGATAAGCGCACAACACGTCAATACCAGCATTACGGCAAATAAAAACGTTAAAAACTTTTTCATATGTATTCTCCTTTTTGTTTTGACTTATATAGTCTATATGCAGACTTCGAATTTGTCAATTTTTTACTATAATAATTTTCTTTTATTTGTATTTTTTTGTCAAAGTTGTTGTTAAACGACTGTTTTTTAGATTTAGCTTTCAGCAGCTTTCGTTTGTAAATTAGCTTAAGTTTTGCCGTTTGCGATTAAGCGTTTTTTAACGGGGGGGGGAGGAAATTGTTATGAGTTGTGCCGGCAATATAAAAACCCCTCAGATTTTTCGGACCGATTCCATTTGCGGGAAATTTAACGAACTTAAAACAACTATAAGCCTTGCCTGCTAAAAGCGCCTGCTTTGACCATATTTACCGTTTTGTCTGCAATGCCTTTTGAAGGAACTGCTTGACATTTTCAGCGTTACGAGGTAAACTTTTCCTTGGAAAATTCAGCAACAGGAGTGCAAACTTATGCAGAAAATAAGGTTAGGCATTTTAGGCTACGGTAATCTCGGTCGGGGAGTGCAGTATGCGGCTTCGCAGAATCCCGACACGGAAGTAGTGGCGGTATTCACGCGTCGCAATCCGTCGGACGTAAGGACGGTTTTGCCTGTGACGGTGGAAAAAACGGATAATTTGATTAAATACGCGGATAAAATCGATGTGATGATTTTATGCGGCGGAAGCGCTACGGATTTACCGCAGCAATCTATTCAGACTGTCAGAATGTTCAATACGGTAGACAGTTTCGATACGCACGCAAAAATCCCGGGCTATTTCGATGCGCTGGATGCGGCGGCAAAAGAATACGGTCATGTCGGGGCAATGAGTATCGGCTGGGACCCGGGGCTTTTTTCGCTTATGCGCATTTATTTCGATTCGTCACTTCGGGACGGAAGCACTTATACGTTTTGGGGTAAGGGTGTAAGTCAGGGACACAGCGACGCAGTCCGCCGCGTAAAAGGCGTAAAGGACGCAAGACAGTATACGGTTCCCATAGAAAGCGCGCTTGAAAAGGTGCGCCGCGGCGAAAATCCCCGGCTCACCACGCGCGAAAAGCACACCCGCGTTTGTTACGTGGTGGCGGAAGAGGGAGCTGACCTTGACCGTATCGAAAAAGAAATTAAGGAAATGCCCGACTATTTTGCCGATTACGATACGACGGTGCATTTTATCTCCGAAGAGGAACTGCAAAAGAACCATAGCGGCATTCCGCACGGCGGCTTCGTTCTCCGTTCGGGAAAGTCGGCGACGGACAATAAGTTCCTGATGGAGTTTTCGTTAAAGTTAGACAGCAATCCGGAGTTTACCTCCTCCGTCCTGGTCGCTTATGCGCGGGCGGTTTACCGTTTGGCAAAGGAAGGCAGAAAAGGCGCGGTAACCGTGTTCGATATTGCACCCAAATATCTTTCCCCGCTGTCGGAAGAGGAACAGAGAAAACAGCTCCTCTGAAAAAATAACAGTTATTTAAAAGGAAAAGAGATTTCTTTCGTCAAGAATCCCTTTTCCTTTTTTTATTGCGAATTAAGGCGATATAACCATAAAAAAGCGAGCTAAAGAGAGGAATAATAAACAAGTTATGTATTCCAAAAACACGGCTATGATGACGTGTACCGAACGACGAATTACGAGTTCGGCTGGATAGACGACTACAACGGCGAAAAGATATTGTTTTTAGACGAGTTCCGCAGTTCGTTCAAAATCTCGGAGATACTGGACTATCTGGACGGGCAGCCTATCCGCATACGCGGGCGGCATTATAACCGCGTGGCTTGCTATGATACCGTGTATATCGTTTCTAACCTCTCATTAAAAGAACAATATACGAATATACAACAAACAGAGCCGAAAACGTGGGCGGCGTTCTGCCGACGGATAACGGCGGTATATGACTTTGACAAAAGCAAGGATATTCCCGTAAACAAATTCACGGGAGAACTAAAAAAGCCGCCTACTCTCATAGAGATTGCAGACGACGGAACAATGCCTTTCTAATATTAAATTTTATAAATTGCAGTTACAACTTCTCGACATTATTGGATAAAAATGTTATACTTAAACCAGTTTTTAGTGGGAAGTATTCAAAATGGCTAATTCAGAAAAAAAGATTTGTATTAGTTGTGGTAAAGAAATAGATGCTAACTCTCTTTTTTGTAACTTTTGTGGGGCGAAACAAATTGTATCTGCCCCCATTCAAACAAAAGACGAACAAATTGCAATAATTGAAGAGAAATTAAGTATAACCAAATTTAAATTCAGCGATAAAGGTCGGATTTTGTGTTCAAAATGGTTAGACGAATTTGGATTGGATTTGATATTAGAAAGTGTTTCAATAGCAATTACGCAATATTTAAGATTTGATAATGACGGCGAACCAGAGCCAAACTCTGTAACTACGGTTTTTAACAAGATAGGAGGAATTTGCCGTAATAAAAAAATAGCAGCAGAAAAACCATATGAGGCATATACCAAAAAGTTAATGAATTATGCAAATAAAAAATGGTACATATATTATCGTGATAGTGTTGAGTTAGAGGCAAACATAACTAAATTATTATATTACTATCATAACTGTCTCTTATACACATCTGACGCTGCCGACGAACTCT
>UQSP01000011.1 GCA_900543755.1 uncultured Eubacteriales bacterium | reverse complement strand
CTACACCCTAGAGTTCGTCGGCAGCGTCAGATGTGTATAAGAGACAGGGTTTATAGTAATTGGAAATATTTCTTCGATTCTTTTTGGAAATTTGTGTCCCGTAATAGTTATCCTATTGTTTTAGTATTGTTTTTTATATTTGTTCTTGCTTGTGCTTTGATTTTTTCAGCCTGCGGAACAGGATTAAATGATCAAAATAATAACAATGATAACAATCCGTCATCATCTGCGAAAGAATTAGAATACACGTTGAGTAATGATGGAAATTATTATATTGTCAGCGGACAAGGTGATCTTTCAGGTGATATTTCGATACCCGATACTTATAAATCACTTCCCGTAACGGAAATTGCCGATGGTGCTTTTAGAAGCAGCGATGATATAACAAAAGTAAATATTGGTAAATCTGTAAAAAGCATTGGTGATGGCGCTTTTTACGAATGTGAAGAATTGGAATATGTAATTTTTTCCGAAAACAGCCAACTTGAAACTATCGAAGAGAATGCTTTTTCATATTGCAGATCTCTTAAATCCGTTACTTTTCCCTCTACCGTTACAAAAATAGGAAATGCTGCTTTTCAATACGATTATGCTCTTGCCACTGTCACTTTTGGCGAAAACAGTTGTTTGCAAAGCATAGGTTCCGATGCGTTTGCCGATTGCTTGGCATTAAAAGAAATTGAAATACCCGATTCGGTAGTTTCAATAGATAGAGGTGCATTCGGGGATTGTATATCTCTTGAAAAAGTTACTTTTGGCGAAAACAGTCAATTGGAGAGTTTAGGAGGAACAACGGGTTCTTCAGGTTCGATATTTTCTGGCTGTTCTAAACTTGTTGAAATAACGCTTCCCGAAAATCTTAAAGCAATCGGATATGAGGCATTTTGGGGATGCAGTTCATTGGTTAGTATTACAATTCCAAAAAACGTCACGGAAATTGGTACCAGAGCTTTTGAAGAATGTGTGAGGCTTGTGGAAGTATATGATTTGACAGATTCGTTGAATATTTCTGCGGGCAGTGAGGATAACGGATATGTAGGTTGCTATGCTCTTCAAGTGTTCACGGATGAAAAAATACCGAGTGGTGTTTCCGTAATAGACGATTATATTTTCTATAATTATAGTTTGGAAAATGTTTTGTTGGGATATATGGGAGATGAGGCGGAGGCTGTTTTACCCGAAAATAATGGGAATAATTATAAAATATATAATGGCGCATTTATGGGCTGTCTTCAGTTAAGGCGGGTTGAAATTCCTGATAACGTGTCGTACGTCGGATATAAAGCGTTTGCCGGGTGCTCAAGAATTGAAGAAGTTTCTTTTGGCAAAAGCGTAACCGAGATCGGCGAGAATGCTTTCGAAAAATGTTATGACTTAAGTGTAATTCGTTTTACTGAGGATAGTTGTCTGGAAACAATAGGCGATAATGTTTTTCTCAAATGCAATTCGCTTTCAGACATTACCATTCCAAATTCTGTAAATTCAATCGGGCAAGACGCTTTTACATCGTGCCCGATAAAAGTTGCAACTTTGCCTGTTTATGCTGTTTCTTTTATAAACAAGGATAAATTGACCTCATTGGTTATAACCGACGGTATTAGTATTGCTGATAATGAATTTCAGGATTGTAAAAACCTTGAAAGCGTTGTTTTACCTGATGATTTGACCGAAATAGGAGATCAGGCTTTTGATAATTGTATAAAACTTGCTGAGATTAACATTCCGGATTCAGTTATCGCTATAGGCATGAAGTCGTTTTATAATTGTTATAATTTAAAAAATATAACATTCGGAAGTAAAGTTAAAACTATCGGTGACTATGCGTTTTATGGTTGCAGCAATATTACTGATATAGGAAAGTTGCAAAATATTCAATCTATAGGTTCTTGTGCTTTCGAACAATGTTCAATAACCAGTGTATATATTCCGCCGAGTTTGTCGTATATCGGCACTGATGCATTTTTCTCGACTGATATTCAGGATGTATATATAGATGATCTTAAGGCATGGTGTGCAATTTCCTTTGGCGATTTTAATGCGAATCCGCTTTATGATGCACAAAACTTTTATGTAAATAATGAGCGCGTAGTGGATTTAATAATTCCCGAAGGTACCACAATTATTAAAGATTTTGCTTTTTGCAATAATAAAAATATTGATATAAAAAGCATAAATATACCTGATAGTGTGGAAACAATCGGTAAATATGTTTTCAGCGGATGCAATTATGTTGAAAGCATAATCACTCCTTTCGTGGGTGCGGATAGGAATGGTGAAACAAATGCGTATGTGGGATATCTGTTTGGTGAACAAGAATACCAAAATAATGTCAAATGTTCGCCTGTGCTTAATTATGTTGAAATTACCGATAGCTATAAAATCGGGACGTCTGCATTTTATGGATGTGACAGTTTAAAGAGTGCTGTGATTTCAGAAGGCGTCACTGAAATCGGTCGTTATGCTTTTTATGAATGTACTAATCTTTCTTCGATAACTTTGCCCGGGTCTTTAAAAGCAATTGACGAATATGCGTTTTATCATTGTATAAACCTTACTAGTGTTACAATACCGAAACAAGTTACGGCAATTAAAGATTATGCTTTTTTTGAATGTTTTAAATTGGTAGAAATTTGCAATCTTTCGTCCGTTAATATAAGTAAAAAAAGCACTAATAACGGTTTTGCCGGGTGTTATGCCGATACAATATGCTATAAGACAAATGATTTAAAGGTGCAGTCCGACAATGAAGGTTTTATCTTTTATGAAACCGATAGCGTGTGTTTTTTGTTGGGGTATGTCGGCAATCAAGAAATAATTACTTTGCCGAATATCAGCAATGGAAAAGAATATAAAATATATGAGTATGCTTTTGCTTATAATCAGAAAATTACTAAAATTATAATTTCGGATACAATATCGGAAATCGGGTATAAGGCTTTCAGTAATTGTGCGGTTTTACAAGAAGTTGCGGTCGGCAACGGTGTAAAAGAAATAAAGAAAGATTTGTTTTATAACAGCAAAAACATATCTCGCATTACTTTAGGCGATAATGTTAATTCTATAGATCCTGAAGCCTTCAACGGCTGTTCCGGTTTGAGTTACATATCAGTTAGCGAAAACAATTCAGATTTCTCTTCACAAGACGGTATAATATATAACAAAAATAAAACGCAGTTTATATTTGTTCCAAAGAAAATTAAAGGTGACATTATTATTCCTGATTCCGTGACCAGTATAGACGCCGGCCGTTTTAAAAACTGTTCGGAGCTTACAGGCGTGTTGCTTCCCGACGGATTGATTACTATAGGTGCCACGGCTTTTCAAAATTGTAAAAATTTAGTCAGCATTAACATTCCTGCCGATATTGTCAATATCGGAGATTACGCATTCTCAGGTTGTTCAAAAATAACAGTAAATGAAAACGGTATAAGTTATGTCGGTAATTGGGCTGTAAGTTGCGATGAAAATTTGACCGAGGCCGTATTTAAAGAAGGTACTATAGGAATTCTCGGAAGTGCTTTTTCAGATTGCGTCAATTTAGAGAGTATCTCAATCCCGGCAAGCGTGTTATACATTAAAGAATACACATTTGCAGATTGCGGAAATTTGGTTTACTTATTTGTCGATTCTTCTAATCCCAAATATTACGTTTCAGGAGATTGTCTGATTGATGGGACCTCAAAAACTCTTATTCGTGGTTGCAACAGTAGTATAATTCCAAAAGACGGAAGCATAGAAAATATAGGGGATAGTGCTTTCAGGGGATGTAGTGAATTTACGGAAATTACTATTCCGCGTAACGTAATAACAATAGGCGATTCGGCGTTTGCAGATTGCGGTGATTTTATTGTCTACTACGAAGGCAGTATTTCAGATTGGTGTAATTTAGTCGGACACAAAAATATTTTGCGGTATTGCAATGAATTGTTTATAAACAATCTGCCTTTATCGGGAATATTGGAGATTCCCGATAACGTTACATCTATTCCTGAATATGCTTTTTATGGGTGCAATAAAATAACCGGCATTAAAATTCCTGATTCTGTAACAGGTATAGGAGATGCTGCATTTTACGGCTGTGAAAGTTTAAATAATATTGTTATCCCCGGTTCCGTAAAGAATATCGGTTATAGTTGTTTTGAGAATTGTACGGCTTTAAACGATATCACGATTTCTGACGGAGTGGAGAAAATCGGAAACTCTGCTTTTGCAAGATGCATTAGCTTAACCGGTATAATAATTCCAGACACTGTCCAGTATCTTGGTGCAAATGCTTTTGTGGGATGCAATAAATTGCGTGACCTTACAATTCCTTTTTTGGAAGATTCACTCGGTTATCTTTTTGAAGGAGGTTTTTCCTATGCGGTTCCGAATTCTCTTCAAAATGTCGTTGTTCGTTCGGGCGCTATAGAAGGAGGAGGATTCGCTGAATGCAGTAATCTTAGGAGCGTTACACTTGGGGAGGGAGTTTTCAGTATAGGAGCTGGTTCTTTTTATAGATGTTTTAGCCTCGGAAGTGTTTACTTTGAAGATCCCACAGGCTGGAAAAGGTATGGTTTAAGCGGCTCTTGGATTGAAATACCGGCAACTGATTTATCAAATGATCGTAAAGCAGCACAACTTCTTGTAGATACATTATGTTGGTATAACTGGGCACGTTTATAGTATATTATAAATGCGTTATCAAATAAGAGTAACGACGTCCTGAAATACTTTTATAAAAAATCTAATCAATTAACTGAAAAAGTTAAAATAAATAATATATTTTCAGATTGCTTTTATGCTGTTTAAAAGTAACAAGCAAAAAGCATAATGCCATCAAGGTTAGTTCATGAATTTTAGGCGCGTTATCGCGAAATAACAGTTTTTGTTCTAACATCATGTCCTTTTGCTTGTGAAGCGAAAAGCGTTGCGTTATATTTTTAAGTAAAATATCTTGTTTCTTACATTTCGGGAACAGTTCTTATTATAATGCAAAAGCTTTGTTAATTATTTTGTTATTTCTTGTAAAGCAATTTTGCGTTTTTTTTCATATTTAATAAAGACTGTACGAGTAAATCGGATTTAAAAAAACAACGGCTTTCCCTCATAAAAGAGAGGAGAGCCGTTTTTTGTGGTAAAAACTGCATTACAGTTAAAAAAATTTTATAGGGCGGACAATGGGATATAACTTGTTTAATAATCCTGAATAAGTTTTTGAAAGCTTCAGGCTACGGAATTTATGCGTTTCAAGGCTTTTGTGTGTGCCGCGGTGTAATCGGCGTTAAGGTTTACGGCGTCGGAAATCATAGACTGCAGTGCGGAGCGCTCGGGCTCGAAGTATGCAAGGTAATCGCCCTGCGTATCATGCCATGCGGTCAGTTCCCGGCCGCTGTATTTGTACGAAAAGGCAACAACGTTCTAAGTCGATTCCTGCAAAGATTTGATGTGAAAAGAGAGCAGCGAACCGTCGGAAAAATCACAGTCTATGTCCATGTAAAGGAAAATGTCCGGATTTCCGTAATTTGTTTTGGAATCGACGTTCCAGCTCATGAAAATTTTGTGATTTCTAGGTCGAAAGAATACCAAAGCGTCGCACTGAAATTTTCGGAATATCCCGCGTTTGTATATGAGACGGTGAATTTAACCGCTTTGTCGGTAATTGCGAAAGACGATTCGTTCATCATGTCGTTCAGTATCGCGATATAAATCGAAACACTTTAACTGTGGTTTAGTCACTTTCGGCGGCGGGCAGATGCTCGGGGTCGGCGATGGCTTTGTATATGGGATTCGTGATTTTTGCGGCGGCAACAGTCGCGGCGGAATTGGTTTCGGTATTTAGCGCAAAAATTTTGTCCGCAACCGCCAAACGTGCGGCGCTGTATTTAAGGCGAAGCTCTTGTTCCGTTTCGTCGCCTTCCGAGTTGCCTGGGGTATCGGTGTCGTCTGTGCCGACGCTTTATTCGGCAGCGGGAGGCGTAAAACGTTCTTGGATGTGTGCGTGGAACATGTAAGCATAAAAGCTAGACAAAAAGCAAAACGCATACTGAAACAAGTAGTTTTAAAACCGTTTTTTCATATAATTCTTCTCTGCATTTTTGGTGTAAACTATAATTCTTCTATATCTTAATAGAGGGTAAGTCGAGAAAATCTGGAATAAAAATTATTGTTAACATAATGTTGCCGCATTAAAAGTTTGCTTGACTTTTACCGTGTGCGAATATATAATCAAACCGTTGGTACTTAGTTTTTCCGCATCGTTGCGGTTCAAATTTAAGTACGTTTGTTGAAAAACCGAAAAAAACGCAAAACCGTATATCATAAAGTTAAACTCAAAGGAAAAGGGATTAGGAAAAAATGAAAATCGGCGGGCTGCAAAATCTTACGCTACTCGATTATCCCGACAAAACGGCTTGTATCGTGTTTACCAACGGCTGTAATTTAAGATGTCCTTATTGCCATAACGCTTCGCTGGTTACTTGCACTGACGAATACCCGCTTGTGGAGGAAGCGCAGGTTTTCTCACTGCTTAAAAAGCGCAAGGGCATACTCGACGGCGTGGTTATCACGGGCGGAGAACCGCTTTTACAGCAGGGGATAGAGGAGTTTATCGACAAAATCAAGGATATGGGTTACTGCGTCAAGCTGGACACCAACGGTACTTTCCCCGACAGACTCGAGGCGCTTATCCGCCAAAAAAAAGTGGATTACGTCGCCATGGACATAAAAAACTGTCCGCGGCTTTATGCTTTGACCACGGGGGTAAAAAATCCCGACGTAAAAGCGGTGGAAAAAAGCGCGGCTGTTCTAATGAAAGGCGAAGTGCCTTACGAATTCCGCACCACCGTAGTAAAACCATTTTTCGACAAGTCCTGCTTTACGGAAATAGGCGTCTGGCTTAAAGGCGCGCAAAAATATTACCTGCAGAAATTCAAGGATTCGGGTGACCTTGTGGGCGGCGCCGACGTTTCCGCATATTCGGACGCGGATATGCAGGAATTTCTTGACGAAATAAAAAAATACATTCCATCCGCTCAGGTCAGATAAGCTTAGGGAATAATAAACTTCTTATTCTTTAATTTCACCGAGTGGGAGAGTATAAACTTTACCCTATATCACCGAGTGGGAGAGTATAAACTTTACCCTATATCACCAAGTGGTAGAGAGTAAACTTGACCCTATACCACCGAGAGGCAGGGTGTAAACTTGACCCTATATCACCAAGTAGTAAAGAGTAAACTTGACCCTATACCACCGAGTGGTAGAGAGTAAACCTGCCCCTATACTTACCGAGAGGCAGGGTGTAAACTTGACTCTATACCACCAAGTAGTAAAGAGTAAACCTGCCCCTATACCACCGAGTGGTAGAGAGTAAACCTGACCCATACCTACCGAGTGGTTGAGTATAAACCTGCCACTATACATACCAAGTGGAAGAGTGTAAGCTTGACCCTATACCTACCGAGTAGAAGAGAGTAAACCTGACCCTATACCCACCGAGTGGGAAAGCCATAAACGCGTTAAGAAAATAAACGTTAAATTCATAGATTTGCAATAAAGAGTAAATAAAGTTTGCTTTAAGCGTTTAAAAGTCAGTACTTTACGCGGGCGCAAAGCGAGGAAAGGTTTATTTTCTCGCTTTTTTTTAAGCTTAGGGCAAAAATACCATATGTAAAAGATTGCGAAAAAATTCTTTCTGTAAACAGCTTTTCTTAAAAAAAGATTTACGCGAAAATTGTCGCATTTTGCCGTTTCGGGACGTTACGACGGCGCGAAAATCGCGTTTTTTTCCGCTTTTTTTGCAGTAAAAGTTATTTTATAATAATTATGAATACAAGATATTGTGCTTAATTTTAAAAATAACCACAATATATTGTTGCTTTTTGTTGACAAGCACAATATAAGGTGGTATAATAAGAACACTCTTTCAAAAAAACAACTCGACGGAGGGAAGAAATATGTACAAAGTGGTCAAAAGAGACGGCAAAATCACGGATTTTGATATTTCCAAGATAAGCGCCGCCATAACAAAAGCGTTTGAAGCGCAGAACAAGCAATACAATCCCGACATTATCGATTTGCTTGCGCTTAAGGTTACCGCGGATTTCGAGCCGAAGATTAAAGATTCGCAGATTGCGGTGGAAGACATTCAGGACAGCGTGGAAAACGTGCTTATAAAAGCGGGTTACGGCGACGTTGCCAAAGCGTACATTCTTTACCGCAAGAACCGCGAAAAAATCCGCAACATGAAGTCCACGATTCTCGACTATAAGGAGCTTGTGGACAGCTACGTCAAGGTTACCGACTGGCGCGTAAAGGAAAATTCCACCGTCACTTATTCCGTGGGCGGACTTATTCTGTCCAACTCGGGCGCGATTACGGCGAATTACTGGCTGAGTGAGATTTACGACGAGGAGATAGCCAACGCGCACAGAAACGCGGATATTCATATCCATGATCTTTCCATGCTTACGGGCTACTGCGCGGGCTGGAGCCTTAAGCAGCTTATAAAAGAGGGCCTGGGCGGAATCCCCGGTAAGATTACGTCTTCGCCCGCAAGTCACCTTGCGACCCTTTGCAACCAGATGGTCAACTTTTTGGGCATAATGCAGAACGAATGGGCGGGCGCGCAGGCGTTTTCTTCCTTCGATACGTACCTTGCGCCTTTCGTAAAGGTTGACAATCTTTCCTACCGCGACGTCAAAAAGTGCATCGAGTCCTTTATCTACGGCGTAAACACTCCTTCGCGCTGGGGCACTCAGGCGCCTTTCTCCAACATAACGCTTGACTGGACGGTACCCAACGACCTTGCCAATCTTCCCGCGATAGTGGGCGGCAAGGAGATGGACTTTACCTACGGCGACTGCAAAAAGGAAATGGACATGGTCAACAAGGCGTTTATCGAGATTATGATTGAGGGGGACGCCAACGGCCGCGGCTTCCAATATCCCATTCCCACGTATTCGATTACGCGCGATTTCGACTGGTCGGACACCGAGAACAACAGGCTTTTGTTTGAAATGACCAGCAAGTACGGCACGCCTTACTTTTCCAACTACATCAACTCCGACATGGAGCCCAGCGACATCCGCAGTATGTGCTGCAGATTAAGACTTGATTTAAGAGAGCTCAGAAAGAAATCGGGCGGCTTCTTCGGCAGCGGCGAAAGCACGGGTTCGGTGGGCGTAGTCACCATCAATATGCCCCGTATCGCGTACCTTTCGGAAAACGAAGAGGATTTCATGAAGCGTCTTGACAAGATGATGGATATCTCCGCGCGCTCGCTTAAGGTAAAACGCACCATCATCACAAAGCTCATGGACGAGGGACTTTATCCGTACACCAAGCGTTACCTCGGTACGCTTGAAAACCATTTCTCCACTATCGGCCTTGTGGGCATGAACGAGGCGGGCCTCAACGCCAAGTGGATAGGCAAGGACATGACTTCTCCCGAAACGCAGGAGTTCACAAAGCGTGTGCTTACCCATATGCGCGACCGCCTCAGCGATTATCAGGAGCAGTACGGCGACCTCTATAACCTCGAGGCCACTCCCGCCGAGTCCACTTCCTACCGTCTTGCAAAGCACGACGTAAAGCGTTATCCCGACATCAAGACCGCCGCAAAAGAGGGCGACACTCCTTACTACACCAACAGCTCGCATCTTCCCGTGGGTTACACGTCGGACATCTTCGACGCGCTGGACATTCAGGACGGACTGCAGACGCTTTATACTTCGGGTACCGTTTTCCACGCTTTCCTGGGCGAAAAACTGCCGTCGTGGAAAGCCGCCGCTCAGCTTGTCAAAAAGATTGCGGAAAACTATACGCTTCCTTATTACACGCTGTCGCCCACGTACTCTATCTGCCGCGACCACGGTTATCTTACGGGCGAGCAGTTTACCTGCCCCGTCTGCGGCAAGCCCGCCGAGGTTTACAGCAGAATAACGGGCTACTACCGTCCCGTTCAGAACTGGAACGACGGCAAGAGTCAGGAGTTCAAGGACCGCAAGGTTTACGACGTTGCAACCAGCAAGCTTAAACACGAGAAAAAGACTTACGGCGAAGTGAGTGCGGATATTTGCGGCTGCGGGGAGGAGAATGTGCAAAAACCCATTCTTTTCACCACCAAAACCTGCCCCAACTGCAAGATGAGCAAGATGATGCTGGACAAAGCGGGTATCGATTACCTCGTCGTCGACGCCGAGGACAACAAGGAAGAAACGCTTAAGTACGGCGTTAAGAAGGCGCCCACCATGCTGGTGCCCAACGGCAACGGCTTTGACCGCTACGACAACGCAAGCAAAATCAAGGGTTACATCGAAAACGTAAAGGGCTGATATGACTGATATTATAGTGATAGGCGCAGGCACGGCGGGTATGACCGCCGCGCTTTACGCTTTAAGAAACGGTAAATCCGTATTGGTGCTGGAAGGCGACTGCGTGGGCGGACAAATCGCCAACTCTCCGAGAGTGGAAAATTTTCCGTCCGTAAAGGCGATTTCGGGCAGCGAACTGGCGGACAATCTGTTCGAGCAGATCACCGCGCTTGGCGCAGATTTCGAGCTTGATAAAGTACAAAACGTTGAAAAAACCGCCGACGGAATTTTCCGCGTCAAAGCCGAGTACGGCTTATACGAGGCGCGCGCGGTTATCATAGCCACGGGCGCAAAGCACAAAAAAGTGGGAGTTAAGGGAGAAGAGGAGTTTACCGGCAACGGCGTAAGCTACTGCGCAGTGTGTGACGGGGCTTTCTATTCGGGCGAGGAGGTCGCGCTTGTGGGCGACGCCAACACCGCGCTTCAGTACTCGCTGCTTTTAAGCAACTATTGCAAAAAAGTGTACGTCTGTACCTGGATGGACAGGTTTTTCGGCGATAAGGCGCTTTCCGACGCGCTTTTGGAAAAAGAAAACGTCGTCTGGATAAAAAACGTCAATCTCACCGCTTTCGAGGGAGGAGAAGAGCTTTCCGCCTGCGTGTTCGACAACCGCGAAACGGGCGAAAAACTCGTGCTTCCCGTAAAAGCCTGTTTCGTCGCCATCGGTCAGCAGCCCGATAACGAAGCGTTTAAAAATCTTGTGACGCTCGATAAGGACGGATACGTCGTCGCGGGCGAGGACTGCTTGACCGACACGGAAGGAGTGTTCGTCGCGGGCGACTGCCGCACAAAATCCGTGCGCCAGCTTACCACCGCCGCAGCTGACGGAGCCGTTGCCGCCATGGCAGCCTGCAAATATCTGAAGTAATATCTGTTAATTCGCCCGCTTGATTTAAGAGTTTATACTTTGGAATTATTAAAACCTGTGTGACGAAAATTCGTCATAATTGCAAAAAACAACGTAAAAGCCGTTCCCGTCTTAACAGGAGCGGCTTTTGTTGTATAAAAGAATGTATAGGTGCAGGGCAAGCGGCAAATGAGTTTATAAAGAAAGTCTGAGCAACGTGCAATTCTTAAAAGGATTAAACCTCCGTGTCTTTTGTATTAAATCAGAATTGTTTTTCCTTAAACCGCTGTATGATTAAAGTAAAATTCATCAAGGTCGGCTTCGGCGCGGTTTTAGATAAACGCGGCATAAAACACGGAAATTCAACTTTTCAGTAAAGGTGCGATTATCTTCATTACCGCTTTAGCCATTCTGTAAAATCCCAGGTCGTTGGGGTGGGTGCCGTCCACGGTGCAGTTCTCGCGGTCGGCTTTGCCGAAAAGCGAATATCCGTCAATGAAAAAGACGTTTTTGTCGCCGTGTTCGCGTGCGTAAAGGTAGGTGTCGCGGATTACGCGTTTTCTTTGTAAAGCCTCTTTGTCGCGCTCCGGGTCGGGCTTCGTCAAAAAAAGTACGGGAACGGAGGGATTTGCCGCGCGGAACGTAAGGTAAAGAGGAAGATGAGTTTTTTCAAGGTGGGCTTTGTCCGGCGCGTTGTGGTCGTAGTCACATACGAAAACGCTGCACGGTATAGAGGACAGATATTCGCTGAACGCGGGTTCGGCTTTGGCGTTTCCGCTAAGACCCATATTTATGAAGTCGGTGTTCGTCCACTTGGACACAAGCGCGGGATAGCAGTTGTCGGGACGGGACGCGCAGCCGCCCTGAGTAATGGAAGAGCCGTAGTAAAGCACGGGTTTAACGTTTTCGTAGGGTTTGCCTTCGCCCAGGAAACTGCCTTTTTTCAGCCCTATTGTAAGGCTTCCGACGTCGTTGTAAAGCGGAAAGTACAGTATGTAATTTCTGACGCCTTTTTTTATCGCCGCGGCGGAGGCGCAAAAGCCGTTGCCGTTTGCCGACTCGGGGCGGAAAGTATAGACCAGCTCGCAGCCGTCGGTTTCGTCGATAAGCGAAAAACCCGCACGGCCCGTTTTCGGCATATGCGACATTTCGAAAATATAGTCGTAAGTAGCTTTTATGCTTATCGTGTCCGAGTCGGTGGAAAACTTAAGTCTTCCTCCGGAGGTGTGCCGCATGAGAAATACGCAGCCTTCGCTCGTGTTTTCAGCAACGGTTTTCGGTATGCGCATAAAACGTTTTTCGCTTTCGTCGTAAAAGATTCCGTAAAGCTTAAAGGGCGATTGCGGAATTTCATATTCGGTCATTTCGCTCTCGGCGGAACGATTGTTCTGTAAAAAATTTTTGTCTATTTTTTCTATGTTCATGTCGCCTTTTCCTCAATCAGGAACAAAATACAGCTTTTTTTTAAAGTTTGTTTTACGGTGGCTATTCTGAATTTAAAGGGGGGGGGAGTGCAGCCTTTTTTTGCGCGGGCGTTGTCTGTCCGCGAGTAAGGCTGATTAAACGTTAAACGTCAATATTGCGCGTAAGGTTAAAGCAGACTGTCAAAAAAAGAATAAGGCGCAACGTGAAATTTCCGATAATCCTTCAGCACAGGTAAAATACTTTGCGAAAAAAACTGCCTGCCCAATAGCTGAAGAATCGCGTACTTTTATTTTTCGCAAATTTAGCGTACCGTTTTTATTTAACCGCCGCCCGTCTTATTTAAAAGTGCCCTATGTCCGCCTTTTCGCCGCCTTTCTGATTTTCGGGCACAAGCGCGTCGTCGAAGTGAATGGTTACGCCCTCTTTTTCCAGCGTTTTCTGTAAAAGCGCGATGTCGGTTTCCGTCACGGGCACATTGTGTTTTACGCTTAATGCCGCCGCCGTTCCCGCCGCCTGACCCGTGAGGATTGCGGGCGGAATCACGCGCAATACGTCCCAGGCGTAGCCTTCGCCCGCGGCGCATCTTCCCGCGGTGATTACGTTTTTCCATTTACCGTTGACAAGCGTGCGGAAAGGCACTTCGTACAAAAAGTCCCTGCGGTCAAAGTCGCATATCGCACCCACCGAGTCGTCAAAGTGGCGGTACTTGTCGCTTTCCTTAAGCGTGTAATCGCCGTCTATTCTGCGCGTGGTGCGGAATTGCGGCATATAGGGAAGGGTAACGACGTCAAAGCGTTTTCTGTCTTTGGTTTTGATGTTTTCAAGCGCGAGCAGCTGGTTTTTAAGCATATATTCGGTAACGTCGGTGTTGGAAGTTCCTTCGTAAAGCCTTTCTCCCTCGCGCTGATGTTCGCCGTAAAGCGTGGCGTTGCCGCCACAGACCCATTCCGTGACTTTAGATACGTCGTCCGCGTCGATTGCGCGCCGCATCGAGTCCAGACTTTGCGCAAAACAGGAGTATGTAAAGTAATTTCTGCCCTGCACCGTGGGTACGCCCGCGCGGAACAATAAGTCCGCGTCGCCCGTCACGTCTATCACCGTCTTTGCCGAGTAATATTCGCGTCCCGACTTCGACTCGGTTATGACGCCGTCGATAATTCCTTTTTTGGTAACGACGGGCCGGGAAACCACCGTGTCGAACAATACGTCCACGTCTTCTTTTACCATAAGCTCGCTAAGCGCAAGCGAAAACACGGGGGCGGAAAAACGCGTGACGTATCTTTCAAGCGTGGGTTTGTCGGGCGGACCCGATTTCCACTCCTTGGGCAAAGTGTCAAAGCCGTATTTTACAGAAAGCCGCAAAAATTCCTCCGCCATGCCGGTGATTATCTGCTTGCCCCTGCCGTTGCAAAGCGGAACGAAAAGGTTTATAAGTCCCGTCGTGGCAAGTCCGCCCAGGTTTACCGTTTTTTCGGTAAGCAGGACGCGCGCGCCGCCTCTTGCGGCGGCAACGGCGGCCGCCGCACCCGCGACGCCGCCGCCTGCCACGATGACGTCGTAACTGCCCGCGTGCGGAACGTGTTCTTTTACTTCGATATAATCGCTTGCCATTTTTTCCTCCCTTATCTAGTCAATTAAAGTTGCTTTATTATTGTCATTTTATCAAAATTGTGGTATAATTTTTTCGGTAAAATTACGCTTACGTATATTATTATATATCAATCTATGCGGCATGGCAATCGTATGACAAAGCAGGATAAAAATTAATTCAGGGGCAAGTAAGAAAATGAAAATTGCGGTTATGGAAAAAAGCGCGGTGACGAAGGGCGACGTGGATTTCACGCCGCTTGAAAAACTTGCCGAAATCGTGTATTACGACGGCACCGAGTATTCGCAATTAAAGGACGCCGTGGGCGACGCGGACGGCGTAATCGTCAACAAAAGCCGCGTGGACGCCGCGCTTATGGACGCGTGTCCCAATCTTAAATATGTGGGTACGTTTGCTACGGGTTACAACAACATCGATGTCATGGCGGCAAAGGCGCGCAATATCGTCGTGTGCAACGTGCCTGATTACTCGTCCGACGCGGTGGCTCAGCACGCGATGGGATTTATTCTGATGACGGCGTCGGGGTTATATGATTACGTTGCTTCTGTAAACCGCGGCGACTGGATTAAAAGCAAGTCTTTTTGTTATTATCCCTATTATCTCACGGAGCTTAAGGGTAAAACTCTGGGCATTTTGGGGCTGGGCAACATCGGCAAAAAAGTCGCGGCTTTAGGCAGGGCTTTCGGCATGAACGTCATTGCTTGTACGCGTACCCGAAGAGAAGATAGCGAATACGAAACGGTGGATTTAGAAAGACTTTTCAAAGAAAGCGACTGGCTTACGCTGCACGCGCCGCTTACCGAAAACACCAAGGAAATCGTGTGCGCAAAAACGCTTTCGCTTATGAAAAAGACGGCGGTGCTTGTAAACACCGCGCGCGGAGGCCTGATAAACGAATATGACCTTGCCCGCGCGTTAAAGGACGGCGGATTGCGCGCGGCGTGTCTTGACGTTATCGGCGCCGAGCCCATGCAAAGCGACTGCCCGCTTTACGGACTTAAAAACTGCTACATTACTCCGCACGTCGCCTGGGCAAGCAGGGAAACTCGCCAAAGGCTTATCGATATCGCTGCTGAAAATTTACGCGCGTTTATAGCAGGCAAACCCGTCAACGACGTCACCGGAGGATAACGCAAAATGAAATACGAAAACAAAAAACACATACGCGACGAGGAAGGCGTTGCGGTAAGACTTTATACTCACGGCGACAGCGCGCCCCATTCCCACGAGTTTGTGGAGCTTACCTATATTCTGGAGGGGGAGGCGACTCACGTTGTGGGCGGGGAAAGCATGCACGTCAAGCCCGGCGACATGTTTATAATAGATTTGGGCGTAGAGCATTCTTATAAATTGGAAGAGGGCAAAAAAATCACGCTTTGCAACTGCCTGTTTTACCCCGAATTTCTTACGCGGGCGATTAACGGCGAAGGGTTTATAGAGCTTGCTTACGACTTATTTTTCAGCGGTTACGCATTCGAGGGCAAGGAGGCAAAAGGTTTCGTCAGTCTTTTGGACGCGGACACAAGCGAAATACGCGGTTATATTTTAACCATGACCGAGGAGCAGGAAAAGAAAAAGGAAGGTTATCTTAAGGTAATACGTTCTCTTCTGACGGCGGTTATCATAAAAATGTTCCGTCTGTGCGCCGAGCGGGAACACGCTCCGCTCCCTTCTTTTCAGCGTAAGCTTGTGGGGGAGGTAATAGATTATATTTACGCGCACGACACCAAGGAGCTCAGCGTGGGCGGTATTTCCCGCGCAATGTTCTTTTCCCCGTCGTACTTAAGCCGACTTTTCAAACAGCAGACAAATCTGTCGCTGGTCAAATTCATTCAGGAAAAAAAGCTGGAAACCGCCGCGTCGCTTCTTAAAGGCACCAATCAGTCCGTCGACAAGATTATGGCGGAGGTGGGATACTCTGACAAAAAGCATTTTTACGACGTGTTTTCCCGCGCTTACGGCATGACTCCCGGCGAGTATCGCACGAAAAATACCTGACATAAATCCGCTTCGCGCGGTGAAATTTCTTCTCTCGGGTAAAAGATTTTCGCTCAAGCTTGAATACTGCACGGATAAAGATTTTTTACTGCACCTTATTTCGTTTTTTTGTTTTTTTAATTTTTTATAGTAGGGTTCTTTGCCCGTAAATTAAAGTGCTTAAGGCTTTTGGGACGGGTTTTGCCGTTTTATGACTATTTTTGTCCCGATTGATTAAAATACGGTTAAATTAAACTGATTTTGTCGGCTGAAACGGACTGACGTAAGCGCCGTTTTTTTTATTTGCCGCCGTCTTTTTGTATAAATAAATTGTCTTTATTCAACACTATTTTTATTTTTCAACACTATCACTTTTTTTAACCGATGTGCTAAAATAGTCTGAGGAGGATTAAGATTATGAATACTTATGCGGTTATAGGTTACGGTGGAAGGGGAAGTCTTTATACGCGGCTTTTAAACGAGCGCGGCGATTTTACTTTGACCGCCGTATGTGACATAAATCCCGACAAACTGGATAAAGCGGTGCGCGACACGGGGATATCAAAAGATAAAACTTTCGTAGACCCCGAAAAATTTTTCGCAGCCGGAAAGCTGGCGGACGCGCTTGTTTTGTCCACCATGGACAGGACTCATTACCAATACGCCATACGCGCGCTTAATTTAGGATATGACCTTCTTTTGGAAAAACCAATTGCGGAAACGGCGGAGGAATGCCGCGGCATTTACGAACTGAGCAAAAAGCTCAATCGCAAGGTGGAAGTTTGCCACGTCTTGCGTTATTCGCCTTTTTACGCGCTTATCAAGCAGAAAATCGACAGCGGAGAACTGGGCAAGGTGGTCACCGTGACTCAGACGGAAAACGTGGGCTGGTTTCATCAGTCGCATTCTTTCGTGCGCGGCAACTGGGGAAATTCGGAGAAAAGCTCGCCCATGATTTTGCAAAAGTGCTGTCACGATATGGATATCCTTTACTACCTCATCGGAAAGGACTGCAAAGCCGTTTCGTCGTTCGGCTCGCTTACCTATTTCACAAAGGAAAACGCGCCCGAGGGCAGCGCGGATTACTGCTATAAGTGCCCGAAAAAAGACGAATGCGCTTACAACTGCTTGGAGATTTACAAGAAAACGGGCGCCGCTTCGGGATTTTTATTCCTTACCGATTATTACGGGGACGCGGATGACAATGCCGCTATCGAAAAACATTTTTCCAATCCCGACAACCGTTTTGCACGCTGTGTGTATAAATGCGACAATGACGTAGTGGACCACCAGGTCACCAATCTTCTTTTCGAAGACGGTATAACCGCTCAGCTTACCATGACTGCGTTTTCCGCGGCAATGACCCGTGTCATAAAAGTTCACCTCACCAAAGGCGAAATTGTGGGCGATATGGGGACAAATACGATTACCTTTACTCCTTTCGGCGGGAAACAGGAAGTGATTGACGTAAAAAGTCTTACTACCGGACTTGCGGGACACGGCGGCGGCGACGCGCGCCTCGTGGACGACTTTGCCGCGCTTATAGGGGGTAAAAACGCAAAAATACTTACCGACATCTCTAAGTCGCTTATGAGTCATCAGATGTGTTATGCCGCCGAGGAGTCGCGCAAAAACGGCGGAAAAACCATTCTGCTTTAAAATTTACAAAGATAAAACTTTGTATTCATAAATAGGTTTTGGCGGTTAAGTCGCGTTTTCGTTACGTCAGGGTAAAAATTCAGGTCGTATATATCAATCGGTAATGTTTTTTTTACCGCCCCTGACCGTAAAACGCTTCATTTAAGCCGACGATTGCGCTTACATATCCAAAAGACAAAAAGTCCCGTTTGTACCCTCGGGACTTTTTTACTGCAAAAAATTGTAAGTACGGTTATTTAAAAAGCGGGTAAGTCAGATTTTTTCAGGTTTAACTTGCTGCGGCAAAAGTTTTATTTTTTTTGAGCCGCAAGTCAAAAGCCGTTTCATGCTTAACCTTTTAAGTTTTCACTCAAAGGGCGGAAACGGTTAAACACCCAAACGTATTGACATTTACTGTAAAAAGTGTTATATTCCGATTATGATTGAAAACGTTTTACTGGACCTCGACGACACGTTGCTGTCCTTTCGAAAATCCGAAAAAAAGGCGATAAAAAAAACTCTTGCCGCCATGGGACTCCGTCGCGGGAAATCCGTTATTCGGCTTTACAGCGCGGTCAATGCGCAGATGTGGAAAAAGCTGGAAAGGGGCGAAATGCCGCGCGAGCAGATTCTGGTCGAAAGATTCAGGATTCTTTTTCGGGAACTCGGTGTTTCGGCGGACGCTTTTAAGGCAAAGCAACTTTACGAGGAAAACTTAAAAAACAGTGTTTTTTTCGTGCGCGGCGCAAAGAGTTTTCTTAAAAAGGCACACAAAAGGTACCGTCTGTATCTTGTGTCCAACGGTACCGCCGCCGTTCAGGACCGCCGCATCGAAATAGCGGGAATAGCGCGTTATTTCAACGGAATTTTTATCTCGGAGCGCGTGGGGTTCGTAAAACCCGACAAGGCGTTTTTCGACGCGTGTTTTTCTTTTATTCCCGATTTTTCCCGCGATAAAACGGTTATTGTCGGCGACAGCCTTTCTTCGGATATTGCGGGCGGCATAAACGCGGGGATAAGGACTTGTCTTTTTATTCCCTTAAAAGAGGCAAAAAAGCAGAAAAGCGGCGAGGGAGTCGTTGCGTGCGCTCCCGATTACCGCGTTAAGAACTTTAAAAGGCTGCTTTTGCTGCTTAAGCGGATTTAACAAACGTTAAAATCGGAAAAACCGATTAAACGCTTTACGCGGAGCGGTATTTTTTCCCCGAAATAGTTTTTTACGGGAAAGGGGAGAGGGGACGTTATCGGTTAACGGCGGCGGGTAAATAATCGGTTTTATAATACCGCCGGCGGCTTGGGAATTTTAAATCGTAAAGAAACAAAAACTAACAATCGGCTTTATGGATAAATCTTACAAAAGGGCCGAAAACGGGGAAACTAATGAAAATAGTGGGCAGACGGCAATCGCATCTTTTCGCCGCGGTGATAAAGACGGCGCTTGCAATAATAATATCTTTGGTGATTCTTGCGCTTCAGATCGCGTTTTACGCGGTACTGCTTTTAGGCATTTACAATCTTTGGTTTTTAAGGATTTTCACCGAAGTCATCGGAATATTGGTCGTACTCAGTCTTTACCGCCGCGACATCAATTCAAGTTACAAACTTTCCTGGACGATATTCATACTCGCGCTTCCTTTTGCGGGAGTGGTGTTTTATTTTACTTTCGGCGGCGGCAGAAACGTGCCTAAGCGCAAAGCCGAAAAAATAAACGGCTACCTTAAGACCAAGGCGGTCAGCGGCGAAGAGTATAAGGGGCTTAACAGCGCCGATCCGCGCGGCGCGATGCTTGTAAACTCGGTGCGCAACAACTCGTTTTACGACGTTTACCGCCATACAAATACCGAGTTTTTCCCCGACGTTGCCGAAAAACACAGGCGTATGCTTAAGGATATCGAGGACGCGAAAGAATACGTTTATCTGGAATATTTCATAATTTCGGACGGCAAAGTTCTTGACAGCGTGATAGACGTTCTTGAAAGAAAGGGCAAAGAGGGCGTAAAAATAAAATTCATTTACGACGATATAGGCTCCAAAAAATGCCTTAAGCGCAAGACAAAAAAGCGTATCGCCGCCATCGAAAACCTGGAGCTTTGCGTTTACGAACCCATGAGCCTTGTAATAAATCCGCGCATCAATTACCGCGACCACCGCAAAATAACCGTAATTGACGGTAAAGTCGGTTACACGGGCGGCGACAATCTTGCGGACGAATACACGGGCGAAAAGATACGCTTCGGGCACTGGCGCGACAACGCGGTCAGAATTACGGGCGACGCCGTGTACGCGTTGGAACTCATGTTTTCCGAAATCTGGTTTATGTCCACGGGCGAAACGCTTAAGCTCAGGGACTTTGTTTCCGACGCGTCCGCATCGGGCTTCGGCTACGTCCTTCCTTTCGGCGACGGGCCCACCAATCCGCTTAATCCCGCATATCATTTGTTCGAGTCGCTTACGGTCGCGGCGGAAAAATACCTGTATATTTCCACGCCCTATCTTATCATCGACAACTCTTTTATCAACATGATTCAGCTTGCGGCGAAAAGCGGTGTGGACGTTAGGATTCTGGTTCCGCATATTCCCGACAAAAAACTTATTTTCGCCATGACGCGCGGACACTACGGCGACATACTGAAAGCGGGCGGCAAAATTTACGAATACACCCCGGGGTTCAATCACGCCAAAAACATAATAGTCGACGACAAATACGCCTTTATAGGTACGGTAAACTGTGATTACCGCAGTATGCTGCTGCATTTCGAGTGCGGCACTCTTATAATGCGCGACCCGTCCGTGGACAAAATGCGCGACGATTTTCTGTCGGCGGTCGCCCAATCGGAGGAAATAACTTTGGAAAAATGGGAAAACCGTCCTTTTCTCACAAAGTTGTCGGAGCTTCTTCTCGCCGTAATAGCGCCGTTATTGTAAAACATCGACGCTTTGTCCGTAACGATATCGTTTATCGGGAACGGTTAAAAAAATCAATCCCCCCTTTTTCGGTAATCGGCAAAGAGGGATTTTACGTATTAATTAAATATTGTAAAAAATGTCTGAACTTTAAGGTTTACTTAAAAAAAACCGCATTTTTCGGTTAGGATTACCGGCATTTTTTAAGCTTCGTCAAGCGGATTGCGTTTGTGCGGA
This sequence comes from uncultured Eubacteriales bacterium, assembly GCA_900543755.1. Taxonomy (GTDB): domain Bacteria; phylum Bacillota; class Clostridia; order Christensenellales; family Pumilibacteraceae; genus UBA10677. Next base: position 22,202 of record UQSP01000011.1, on the reverse strand, counting down.
CGTTTTTCCTTTCCGTTTAAAAGAGATTCCACCGTCATGGAGGTAAAATCCACGCTTTCCACAAAGTCGGCGGGCAGAAAGCGCGTGACGTTAAAGTTTTTAAGGTGGCTGACGTGAGTGGCACGTACCGACGGAGTGGGTAAATCGAGGGTGGCAAGCGCGTCCCTTAAAACAGCGGTAAGTGAGTCCTCGGATAAATTCCCGACCGATTCGGCGGTGAGGGAGGCGGTTATTCTGTCGCCGTCCATTGTTTTAATCCATAGTTTCATGTTAGCGATTATATCGCAAAACCGCACTTTTTGCAAGGAAAAAAGCCCTTTTCCGCAAAAATTGACTTACTTCACCGCGCTACGGTTGACAACGGCGGACAAATTATATAAAATATATTGAAAAAGGCGCGTTTAAGCGCAAAAAAACGGAGTTTTAACATGAATCTTACACGTAAAATCATAGGCACTCATCTCGTCACGGGCAGCATGATTGCGGGCGAGGAAATCGCCATCCGCATCGACCAGACTCTTACTCAGGATTCCACGGGAACGATGGCGTACTTACAGTTCGAGGCACTGGGCATCGACAAGGTAAAGACGCTGCGTTCGGTGGCGTACATAGACCACAATACCATTCAGTCGGGCTTTGAAAACGCCGACGACCACGCTTATATTCAGTCCGTGGCGCTCAAGCACGGCATTTTCGTCAGTAAACCCGGCAACGGCATCTGCCATCAGATAAACATCGAGCGTTTCGGCGTTCCCGGTCAGACGCTTATCGGCTCCGACAGTCATACTCCCACGGCGGGCGGCATAGGCATGCTTGCCATCGGCGCGGGCGGACTGGACGTGGCGGTAGCCATGGGCGGCGGCGCTTTGCACCTTATTATGCCCAAAGTCGTCAAAGTGGAGCTTAAGGGCAAGCTTAAGCCCAACGTTACCGCAAAGGACGTTATTCTGGAAGTACTGCGCATAATGACCGTCAAGGGCGGCGTGGGCAAAGTAATCGAATACTGCGGCGAAGGAGTCAAGACCCTCACCGTGCCCGAGCGCGCGACCATCACCAACATGGGCGCGGAACTGGGCGCTACCACCTCGATTTTCCCCTCGGACGAGCAGACTAAAGCGTTCCTTGCCGCTCAGGGCAGGGAAAAGGATTTTATACCGCTTTCCGCCGACGAAAATTCCGCTTACGACGAGGAAATCGTCATAGATTTAGGCGAGCTTGTTCCCCTTGCGGCATGCCCGCATTCTCCCGACAACGTTAAAAAGGTGTCGGAGCTTGAAGACATTAAAGTCGACCAGGTGTGCATCGGCAGCTGCACCAACTCGTCTTACCGCGACCTTATGAAAGTGGCGGCCATACTCAAGGGCAAAAGGGTTAATCCCGAGGTCAGCCTTACGATAAGCCCGGGTTCCAGACAGGTGTTTGCCATGCTTGCGGAAAACGGCGCGCTGGCGGACATGATAAACGCGGGCGCAAGAGTGCTGGAGTGTGCGTGCGGCCCCTGTATAGGCATGGGTCAGTCGCCCAAAAACAACGCCGTATCCGTGCGTACTTTCAACCGTAACTTCTACGCTCGCAGCGGAACAGCCTCCGCAAGCGTGTACCTCGTTTCCCCCGAGACCGCGGCTTACACCGCGATAAAGGGTTATTTTACCGACCCGTCGCGCGAAGAGTGCTTCGAGGTGGCAATGCCCGACAAATTCGAGGTAAACGACAATCTCATTCTCGACCCCAAGGACTTTAAGGACGTTACTGTGGTAAGGGGTCCCAACATCAAACCGTTCCCGCTTAACGTGGCTTTACCCGAAAAAGTGTCGGGAAAGGTGCTTCTTAAAGCGGAGGACAATATCACCACCGACCACATTATGCCCTCTAACTCCAAGCTTCTGCCGTACCGCTCCAACATTCCTTACCTTTCCGAACACTGCATGGAGCCCGTCGACCCCGAGTTCCCCGCGCGCGCAAAGGCTAACGGAGGCGGATTCATCGTGGCAGGGTCCAATTACGGACAGGGCTCGTCGAGAGAGCACGCCGCACTTGTGCCGCTTTACCTGGGCATAAAGGGAGTAGTCGCAAAATCTTTCGCGCGTATTCACCGCGACAACCTCATCAACAGCGGAATACTGCCGCTTACATTTAAAAACGAAGCCGATTACGACAAAATCGAAAACGGGGACGAGCTGGTTATCGAAAACGCTGTAAGTCAGGTGGAAAAGGGCGGCGAAATAACCGTTAAAAACGTGACCAAAGGCTTTGACGTCGTGTGCGATATGCCGCTTTCAGCCCGTCAGCGCAAGTTTATCCTTGCGGGCGGCGTGCTTAACAGCCTTAAGAAAAGCAACTGACGGCGAAACCAAGCCGAAAGTGCGGCAAAGAATAAGCCGTAAATAAGTTTAAAAAAACAGTCGGGGACCGTATTGTTCCGTTTTTTAAGGCGGGCTGAAACCCTGCGGAACAAACGGTTTTCGCATAAACGGAACTAATAAATCGGAATAAGTTTTGGGCGCCGAACAAAATACGGTTTCGGCAAAGGCGGTATGTTATGGAAAAATTGCAGGACAAAATTCTGAGTATACTCAAAGACGACGCGCGCACCTCCGCGGACGAAATGGCGGAAATGCTGGGCGCAGAGGTAAAAGAAGTCGAAAAGTGCGTTAAAGCACTGGAAAAAAGCGGAGTAATCGTCAAATACACCGCTGTCGTCAACGACGAAAAAACCGCCAGGGATTTCGTGGAGGCGCTTATCGAGGTTAAGGTCGCGCCCGTAAGGGAAAAGGGCTTTGACGAGATTGCCGAATACATTTATCAGTTTGACGAAGTAAAAAGCATGTATCTCATGAGCGGCGCTTACGACCTTGCCGTGTTTGTGGAGGGGCGCACGCTGCGCGACGCGGCGCGTTTCGTCAGCGAAAAGCTGTCGGTCATCGATAAAGTACTGTCCACCGCCACGCATTTTATTCTCAAAAAGTATAAAATCGACGGCGTAGTCATCGATAAACCCGAAACCAAGAGGCTTATAGTACAGCCATGAACTACGACAGATTTATAAATCAACGCGTAAAAGACCTGCCTAAAAGCGGTATACGGCGCTTTTTCGACATCGCGTCCGAGCTTGACGACTGTATTTCTTTGGGCGTGGGCGAACCCGATTTCGTCACCCCGTGGGAAATCCGCGACGCCGCCATAAAGTCCGTTCAGGCGGGGCGCACCCAATATACCTCCAACGCGGGACTTTTGTCGCTCAGGGAAGAAATAGCTTTGTATTTAAACGGCAGATTTTCCCTTTCTTACGACCCGGGCGAAGAAATAATAGTAACGATAGGCGCAAGCGAGGCGATTGACCTTGCCATGCGCACGGTCGTATCTGCGGGGGACGAGGTGCTTATACCTTCTCCTTGCTACGTCAGTTACGCGCCTGCCGTTTTACTCAGCGGCGGTATTCCCGTTGCGGTAAACGCGCGCGCCGAGGACGGCTTTAAGCTTACCCCCTCGCTTATCGAAGGGGCGGTGACTCCGCGCACCAAAGCGATTATCATGGCGTATCCCAATAATCCCACGGGCGCAATCATGACCAAAGAGGAGCTTTTAAAAATAGTCCCCTCGATTGTAAAGCACGACCTTGTCGTCGTATCCGACGAAATTTATGCGGAGCTTACTTACACCAAGGAAAGACACTGTTCGATTGCCTCGCTGCCCGATATGCGGGAGCGTACAATCGTGGTCAACGGTTTTTCCAAAGCGTTTGCCATGACGGGCTGGCGGCTTGGGTACGTCGCCGCGCCAAAAGAACTTGTTTCGCAAATGTACAAGATTCATCAGTATACGATTATGTGCGCCGCCACCTGCTCTCAGGCAGGCGGAGAGGCGGCTTTGCGTTTGGGCCGTCAGGACGGATACAGCTCGGTGGAGGATATGCGCGCTTCCTACGACGTGCGCAGAAGGTATCTCACTGCGGAGTTTGACCGTATGGGGCTTACCTGTTTTAAGCCGCAGGGCGCGTTTTACGTCTTTCCTTCGGTCAAAAGCACGGGCATGACGGGCGACGAGTTTGCCGAAAAACTGCTTTACTCCAAGCACGTCGCGGTGGTGCCGGGCTCGGCGTTCGGGGAAAGCGGCAAGTATTTCGTAAGGTGCAGTTACGCCACAAAGCTGTCCGCGCTTAAAGAGGCGGTCGCCCGAATAGGCGAGTTTTTAAAGGAAACCGCACGATAAGCCGCCGTCGGCAAAAGAATTGACAAAACTTTAAATAAAGTATATAATAACAAAATAGGGAATAAAATATATCGTCGCCGTCCGAAACAATCGGGCGGCAATAAAATTAAGTCGGAAAAAGCTTTGACGGACGGGGACGCTTGTTGCGTCAGTAAAACAGAACCGTTCGTTTAAGCGGTTAATATCGTACACAATGCGCAAAGACCCTCAGGTCCGCGCGTTTAATATTATAAGGCAGGTACAAAAAAATGGCAGTTTTCATAACGGCGGAAAAAAAGAAGGAATTCGAAGAAGAGCTTAAGTATCTTAAAAACGAGGGCAGGAAAAACGCCGTTAAAAAGATTCAGGAAGCGCGCGCTTTCGGCGATTTGTCCGAAAACGCCGAGTACGACATCGCCAAAGCAGAGCAGGGCAAGCTTGAAGCCAGAATAGTGGAGCTTGAAGGCGTGCTGTCCAATTGCGAAGTTTACGAGAAAAAAGCTTCCTATAAAAAAGTGGAGATGGGCTGCGTGGTCACGGTGGAAGACGTGGACGCGGACGACGACGCTCCCGGTAAATTCCGCACTTACGAAATCGTCGGAATTTACGAGTCCGACCCTAATTCCGAGCCTAAGAAAATCAGCAACGAGTCGCCTCTCGGTAAAGCTTTCCTGGGTGCGGAAAAGGACGAATACGTGGATTTCGAGCATAAGGGGAATACCGTCACCTATCGCATTGCGGAAATAAAATAAAGTTTTGCCGCGCCTGAGGGCCGCATTTTAATTAATCGGTCCGCTGAAAAGGGACAAGCTTTAAAACGACAATTTTACTTAAAGAGGGTTTTATGGACAACAACGAAGAAAAGCTTATGGACGAGGCGGAGTACGGCGAACAGGTTCGCATCCGCCGCGAAAAACTTAAAAATCTCGTCGCCGAGGGTAAAAATCCTTTTGCCCGTACTAAATTCGAGCGCACTGCCGATTCTGCTGCGATTACGGCGGACTTTGCCGCGTTCGAGGGTAAGCGCGTCGCTATTGCGGGCAGGGTTCTTTCCCGCAGAATGATGGGCAAGGCGAGTTTTGCGCATATTCTCGACGCTAAGGGACAGATTCAGATTTACGTCAAGATAGACAACGTGGGCGCGGACGCATACGAGGAGTGGAAGAAAGCGGACATCGGCGATATTTTCGGCGTCGAAGGTACGGTTTTCATGACTCACAAGGGCGAAATATCCGTTTCCGCGGAAAAAATGGTGCTGTTGACTAAATCGCTGCTGCCTCTTCCCGAAAAATGGCACGGACTTAAGGACAACGACTTAAGGTACCGTCAGCGTTACGTCGACCTTATCGCAAACCCGTCGGTAAAAGACGCTTTCGTCATGCGCTCGCGTATCATAAAGGCGATTCGCGACCTTCTTGACTCCAAAGGATTCGTGGAGGTGGAAACCCCCGTCCTCAATACGATTGCGGGCGGCGCAAACGCGCGTCCTTTCATCACGCATCACAATACTCTCGACCTTGATATGTATATGCGCATCGCGCCCGAGCTTTATCTTAAAAGACTTATTGTCGGCGGCTTCGACAAAGTGTACGAAATAGGCAAAATGTTCCGCAACGAGGGCATGGACGTAAAACACAATCCCGAGTTCACCATGATGGAGCTTTATGAGGCTTACGCCGATTACAACGACATGATGGACATTACCGAGGAAATTTACGCCGCCGCGCTTAAAGCCGCGGGCAAAGGCAATAAAATAACCTATCAGGGTACGGAAATCGACCTTTCTTTCCCCTGGCAGCGTCTTACCATGCTGGAGGCGATTAAGCGCTACACGGGCGTGGACTACGACAAAATGACCGCAGAGGAGGCGCTTAAAGCCGCGCTTGAGCTGGGCGTGGAGATAGACGACAAAAAGAAAGCCTGGGGCAACATCGTTTACGCCACCTTTGACCAGAAAGTGGAGTCGCAGCTTGTCGGTCCCGTGTTTATCACCGATTACCCCGTCGAGGAAAGTCCGCTTACAAAACGCAAAAACGACGACCCGCGCCTTACTTACAGGTTCGAGTTCTTTATCTACGCGCGCGAAATGGGCAATGCGTACAGCGAGCTTAACGACCCCGTGGACCAGCGCGAGCGTTTTGAAAAACAGGCGGCACTGCGCAAAAAGGGCGACGATGAGGCACAGATGACGGACGACGATTTCGTCACCGCGCTCGAGTACGGCCTGCCTCCCACGGGCGGATTGGGCGTAGGCATCGACAGACTTATCATGTTGCTTACGGACAGCGCGTCCATACGCGACGTCATTCTTTTCCCCACGATGAAACCCAAAAAATAACCGTAAACGCGCAACACGTCATTCGCAATCATCAGAAGCGGACTAAAACGGAAAAAACGGATTGGTTTTTTTGTAACGCTTTAACACAAAAACCGATAGTAAACGCGTTAAAAACAAGTTGACAGCCGACTGACAGCGTAAAAAACTGTTAATCCGCGCTTAATCAGAACGGAAAAAGAAAACCGGTTAAAAATAAGACTGTAAAGAAAAAAGCGTGTTTTTTTCGCGATAAAGAAGAACGATTACGTTATCTTAAAAGTCCGCAAGGCGAAAATTTTTAAGTAAAGCGACAAAAAAAGGTTACGTTATAAGAGAATGGATAATAAGGTTACGAAAAAAAGAATAGCGCTTCACTTCGAGTACGACTGGCTTAAATATCTGCTGGTGATTGTTTTGTCCGCTTTCGTGATGTACATGATATTCATGCAGATAAACATCACGCGCGATTTCGAGCGGCTGGAGGTCTTTTTTTCCTGCTACTATAACAACGAATCCTCTTTAAGCAACGACTATCTCGATACAATCCGCGCCGAGGGCGACGACATCATACGCGAGGCTACGGTTTCCTATCAGTCGCCCGTGGGCGAGTACTACCAACAACTTTTTACTACCGCGGGCTTTACGTCCGACGTGCTGATTATCAGAAAGTCGGAGATGGAGGTTTACGCGAATTGGTTTCTGGAAATGGACGAGGAGGTGCTTGCCGCCTGCGTTCCCGAGGAGCTTAAAGACAGTCTTGACTATTACGTCTATTCTTCCGCCGACCGCGACCCCGAGTACGTCGACCCGAGTGCGGAAGGCAAAATTTTCGGAATACGCGTGGACAACCTTAAAAAAATAACAGTGGAAAATCCGCCTTTCGTGTTTGACGTTTCCCTGCTTAACCCCGACCTTACGGAGGAAGAGCTTAAGGCTTACGATACCGAGTTTTATATCGTTCTGGACAAAAACAGCGTTAAAATAGGCGACAAGGGCAAAAAAGAAGAATATCATGACCTTACTCAGGCGTACAGATTTGTAAGGTTCTTCCTTGAAAAATACGCTTTATGAACGACGTCAAATCTTCTTTCGGCGGATTGTGCCCCATAAACGACGGCTGCTTAAAGCAGGGCGGGACTAATCCCGACTGCCGTTTCAGCATCGAAAAAGAAGCGGAAAAATACAAAGACTTTCTGTTATTTTCCACTCCCGGGCACAAGGGTAAGCTGGACGGGAAAGACGTTACCGAATACGACGGCGGCAAAATGTTTCCCGCTTTTTCGGTGGAAAACGCCTGCTTAAAAGCGGCGCGTCATTACGGCGTAAAAAACGCAAGACTTCTCGAAGGCGGCGCAAGCATGGGCGTTAAAGCTGCCGTCATGGCGGCGGACTGCGACCTTATTGCGCCTTTGTTTACTCACGTTTCCGCGTTTAAGGGCGCGCGGCTTGCCAAAAGAAACCTGTTTACTTTCGATACGGGCGAAAAGGACGGACTTCCCGCCGTTCCCAAGCCCGAAGATTACGAAAAGGCTCTTGCGCTTTATCCCTCCGTCAATGCGGCGATTGTCACTTCCCCCGATTATTTCGGAAGATGCGCGCCCGTAAAGGAAATAAAAAGCGTGTGCGACCGCGCGGGTAAGATTTTGATTGCCGATTGCGCGCACGGCGCTCATTTCGCCTCGCGTCCCGATATTTTTCCTTTGGGCGCGGAAAAAATCGCGGATATGGCGGTTTTAAGCGCGCACAAAACGCTAAGGGCTTATACTCAAAGCGCGATAGGCGTCTGCAATAATCAGTCTTTATCGTCCGCGTTTGACGGCGCGCTGGACCTTCTTAGTACGACCAGTCCGTCCTATCCGTTGCTGTTTTCGGTGGAAAACGCCATAGAGTACGAGCGGCAAAACGCAAAAAAGTACGACGCGCTTTATAAAAGCTGTCTTGATTTAAAAAACAGCGTCGCGTGTTTAAAAAACGACGACCCGTTGAGAATAGTCGTTTGCGCCGCGGATTACGGCTGCACGGGTGAAGAACTTTTTTATAAACTGACAACAAAACGCATAATGCCCGAAACTTATTACGGCGGTTACTGCGTGTTTATAGTCACGCTGTCCGACGGCGTCGAAAACGTAGACGCGCTAGGTACGGCGCTTAAAGAAATTCTGTTGAAAAGAGGCTGAAGTTTATGGCGGGTAAATTCGTCACCATCGAAGGCTGCGAGGGCGTGGGCAAATCCACGCTTATCGAGGGACTTAAAAAATATTTCGCCGCGACGAACACCGACGCGGTTTTCACGCGCGAGCCGGGAGGAACCGCGGTTGCGGAAAAAATCCGCGCCGTAATCCTGGACGCCGCCAACTCTCAAATCACTCCCGTTACCGAACTTCTGCTTTACGCTGCTGCGCGCGCCCAGCACACCGAGGAGCTTATAAAGCCTGCGCTTAAGGCAGGCAAAATCGTGGTTTGCGACCGCTATTCCGACAGTACCCTTGCGTATCAGGGGTATGCACGCGGACTTAGTAAATCGCTTTGCCGCACGCTTAACGAGATAGCGCAGCAAAACCAGAAAATCGACCTTACGGTATTTCTGGACCTCAGCCCCGAAAAGGGCTTTTTGCGTAAGGGCGGCGCGGACCAATCCGACCGGTTGGAAAAGGAAAATCTCGGATTCCATAAGCGCGTATACGAAGGATTCTGCGACATAGCGCGTTCAGACAGCGAAAGGGTTGTTGCCGTAGACGCGTCGCGCCCGCGCGAACAAGTGCTTGATTCGGTGCTGGCGGAAATGAAAAAAAGAGGGATTATCGGCTGACCGATGGACAGATATTTCGTCATGAAAAACAGCGCGGAATACGCGCTTATGGCCGCCGACGTCAGGCTTAACCGCGTCATGCACGCCTACCTTATCGTGTCGCCCGACGGCGGAATGGCGGACGCGCTGTGCGACCTTTTTCTTTCGCTTTGCGTTTTCGGCAACGCGGATAAAGAATCGGTTTCGCGCGTAAAAACGCTTAGTGCGGACATAATGCGTTTGCCGCACGGCGACAAAGTGCTTACTTCCGACGTGGAGGAGCTTACCGAAACCGTCTACTTTACGCCTACCGAGCTTGACAGGAAATATTACGTCATCGACAAATGCGACACGATGAACGAAACCTGTCAGAACAAGCTTCTCAAGATTCTGGAGGAGCCGCCCTCAAGCGTGATAATCCTGCTAAAGTGCATGAGTGCCGAGTCGCTGCTGCCCACGGTACTCTCGCGCGTAAAGCGAGTGGACGTAAAGCCGCTTACGGAAAGCGCCGTTACCGAATACCTCAGCGGGATTTCAGGCGACGAAACGGCTGTTTATCTCGCGGCGGCGCTGTCGCAAGGATATCTTTTTAAAGGCGAAAAGGTTTTGGCCGAACCTAAGTACAAGGAAATTTTCGCGCTTACGCTGGATATGCTTAAAAACATGAAAACCAGCCGCGAAGTCCTGAGGTTTTCCGCAAGGATATCGGCTTTGAAAGATAATTTAGCTGACTTTATCGACGTTACGGAACTGGTGCTTGCGGACTGCATGGCGGCGTCCGAGGGCGTAAGGGAAGGGCTTAAATTCAAAAACGCGGTAAGGGACATAATAACGATATCAAACGAATACGACTGCGACACGGTTTTAAGGATTATGCCGCATTTAGCCCACGCAAGACGGCGGCTTAAGCTTAACGGCAATCCGCAGTCGGTATTGGACGAATTACTTTTTTCATTGTTGGAGGTCAAGGCAAAATGCCGAAGGTAGTAGGAATAAAATTCAAACGCTCGCCTAAAGTGTATTATTTCGAAGCGGGCGAATACGATTACCGCGAGGGCGGAGGAGTGGTCGTCGAAACCGCCCGCGGATTGGAATACGGCACCGTTTCCATGATGCCAACGGTCGTTGGCGACAACGACGTGGTGCAGCCCCTTAAGCCCATCGTGCGGCTGGCAACGCCCGCAGACGACGCCAAGGTAAAGGAAGCGGAAGAAAAGCGCCCGCAAACCATGCGCATCGCCGCCGAAAAAATCGAAAAAAGCGGCCTTGACATGAAGCTTGTGGACGCGGAATACACTTTCGACGGCTCTAAACTCGTGATTTACTTCACCGCCGACGGAAGAGTGGATTTCCGCGACCTTGTAAAAGAGCTTGCTTCCGCTTTTCATATCCGCATCGAGCTCCGTCAGATAGGCGCGCGCGACGAGTGTAAAATGCTGGGCGGAATTGCGCCCTGCGGCAGGGCTTGCTGCTGCTCCGACCATATGTCGGAGTATGCGCACGTCACGATAAAAATGGCGAAAAACCAGAATTTATCTCTCAATCCCACCAAAATAAGCGGACTTTGCGGCAGGCTTATGTGCTGCTTGAGTTACGAAAACGCTCATTATGCCGAAACAAACAAAAAAATGCCCAAGACGGGGTCTGCCGTAGTTCTCAAGGATAACCGCAAAGGCACCGTTACCGCGCTCAATCAGCTTAAGGAAACCGTGCGCGTCAAGTTCGAGGACAAAGAGTCGGGTAAAATCGAGTTTGCGGACGTGGCAATCGGCGACATCGTTTCAAAGGGAAAGGGCTCGGCAAGCGACGACGTCAAGGCGGAAGAAACGGACGAAGAATTAAAAAATTTGCTCGATTAACGTTAAAAGTATAGACAAATATAACCTTTGATGATATAATAAAACCACAGGATAATCTTATATAAGGAGAGTATTGTCATGGCACATCAGATTTCTGACGAATGTATCGCTTGCGGTTCTTGCGAGGCTCAGTGCCCCGTAAACGCCATCAGCATGGGTGACGGTAAGTACGAAATCAATCCCGACGAATGCATCGATTGCGGCGCGTGCGCAGCTCAGTGCCCCGTGGGTGCTATTTCGGAAAAGTAAAAACGTAAACCACGGGCGGGCACGGATTTACTCCGTGCCCGTTCGGCTATTTCCGCGGCGTTTTTGTTAAAAAGATTTTCGTTTTTATGCCGATTAAATTCATATGACAGTTTATTTCCGGCCAAGTCAGGCCGTTTTTATTTAATCTTCGGTGTAAACGTTTACATTTTTCTGACTCCGACTTTTTAACATTATTTTTAATTAAGTAAATATCTGCTGTGCCGTATATCCGATGCAAGTAAGAAGAGACGCAATGGAATAATTGACAAGAGGAAAATAACCGTGAAAAAATTATCGCGCGAAGGGCAACACGCGTAAGTAATGCCCGACGAGAAGGGACAGCCGATAAGAGTGGTAAACGAAGTAATGGATAACTGAAGCGTAAGTTGATTATCGTGAAGGCCAAATAATGCTAAGAAAAACCGATGCGTTAAGATAACGCGCAATTTTTAAGTAGTTTAAACAAAATGCAGTCATCGGGCTTATACAAAACAGGACAGCGTTTTTTTGATTATGGTGATTGATAAAAATATCGGGCTGTTTAAAGAACGCACACAAAACGGTATTTACGGTTTCCAAGCAATTTTAATGCGTGTTGGGTTAATTGGGCAGCAAGAAGAAGGAAAGAAGAGCAATGGAGAAAACGGATTACGAAAAGCTTGAAAATGAAAATTTCAGATGGTTCTATTCTTCGGGGGCGCGACTTTACGAGGGGCTTTTTTCCTCTTGCGTCAGGTTGTGCGAGAAAGGAAAAAGGGCGCGAAGGCGAATAAAAAGCCGCGAGGCGTTGGAAAAAAGGTGCAAAAAAATAAAAGCCGAATTTTTGCGTTCCGTGGGCGGTATGCCCGAAATAGCGGATTCGGACGCCGAAATAGTTTCCGTTATTGACAAGGGCGGTTATTTATTAAAAAAAGTAATTTTCGAAAGCATAAGCGGAATGTTCGTCACGGCAAACCTGTATTTACCCAAATCCGACAAACCGGTACCCGGCGTAGTAGTTGCGTGCGGTCACAACCGAAAGGGCAAGGGGGCGCAGGCGTATATAAACGTATGCGTGTCGCTGGTCAAAAAGGGAATAGCGGCCTTTATTTTCGACCCGTCGGACCAAGGCGAAAGGCTGGGATTTTACGACGAAAAGACGGGGAAGGAAACCGTGGAGTGGGGAGTGTTTGCCCATTCCCACGCAAACGTACAGTTTTTGCTTCAGGGAGCAACGGTTGCAAAGTGTTTTATCGCGGACATCTTTGCCGCGTTTAAAGCTTTGCGTTCTATTCCCGAAGTGGATGGCAAAAGGTTGGGCATGACGGGTTGCAGCGGAGGCGGAACTCAGACCGCGATTACCATGCTTTTAAGACCCGATTTCGTAACCGCTTACGCACCGTGCTGTTATCTTACGGGCTGGGAGGAGTTTAACGCAGGCCTTCAGGCGCAGGACGGAGAGCAGATTTATCCCGGGCTTTTGCGCTGCGGCTTCGATTACGCCGATTTCCTGCTTGCCGCATTCGATAAAGACGTTCTTATACTGGGGGCGAAGATGGATTTCTTCGTCATAGAGGGGCTTTACCGCACGTTTGAGGAAGCGGAAAAAACGATAGCCGCGGCGGGCGGAAAAATGCCCGAGCTTTACACTGAGGACGTATCCCATTCCTATGCGCCGGGTTTTGCGGCAAAGGCAGCGGATTTTTTCTCCGGTGCGCTGGGCGCAGAGAGCCTTAAAGGCAATGAAGTCCATGTCACGCCGCCGACGGAAGAAGAAACATATTGCTTAGGCGGATTGATGTCAAACCTTAGTTCGCTGTATCCCTGCGACGCGGCCGCAATGTTCGAACCCGAGAAATATTCCTTAGATAAGGCGGAAGCGTTTTTAAGAAAAAGCGTTTATTTTTGCCGCAAGCCCTTGCTTCCCGTAAAAAAAATCGCGGGCGAGGTTACCTCGGACGGAATAAGACGAAGGTCATATATCTGGCTGTCCTGCGACAAGCTTTTGAATCACGCGTCGGTCTACGAACGCGCTTCGGGTTCGCCTTGTGCAAACGTGCTGATTTTTTCGGAAGCGGGCTCCTGCGATGCGGATAAATTCGCGGATTTAGCGGATAAGGCGTTAAAGGAAAACAAGCGAGCGATTGTTTTCGACGGCTGTTTAAGCGGCAAAACCGCCCCCGACGATATAGGTTCGGGCTACGATTACTGCGGCTGCTACGGTACTAAGTTCGAATACAACAATCTGGCGCTATGGCGGGGCGACTCTCTCATGGCGGTCAGGATATACGAGGCGGTAAATTTTATTAACCTAATCAGAAACGATTTTCCCGCGCAGAATACCGAGATTGCGGCATTGGGGAAAGAAGTCATGACCGTTTTAAGCGCGCTGACGCTTTGCGGAAAAGACGAAAAAGTCACGCTTTTCAAAAATCGCGACGAGTTATTCTCCTACCGAAAAATCGTGAAAACGCGCGACTATGACGCGTGCGACGTCGATTCATACGTTCTTTTTGGCGCCTTCCGTTATTTCGATACGGATGCGCTGATAAATACGCTGAAAGAAAAGGGGATAGAGGTAAACGTAAAGTAAACCTTTATACTGTTCGTAAAAAACAGTATAAATTATAATATAAGAATAAGCGGCAGTACCAAAAACAAATACTATCCGCATGAAAAGGAACATTAAATATCTCTTTACGGGGGCGGGTATGCTGGCGGTATGCTCGGTACTGGCAAAGCTGCTGGGCGCGATGTACCGAATCCCTCTTACCAATATTCTGGGCGGCGAGGGAATGGGACTTTATCAGATGGTTTTTCCGCTTTATACCCTTCTTCTTACTGTGTCAAGCGGAGGTCTTCCCGTCGCAATTTCCAGGTTGATTGCGATAAAGCTTGCGGACGGCGACGAAAAAGGCGCGGCAAAAGTGCTTAACGTCGCAGTCGTCGCGCTTTTTATCGTGGGGCTTCTGGGTACGCTTACTCTGCTTTTGTTAAACGATTTCATAGCCGGCGTGCAGGGCAACCGTGAGGCCGCGCTCGCGTATGTGGGCATTGCCCCCGCGGTAACGTTTGTGGCGGTGCTTTCCTGTTACCGCGGTTATTATCAGGGCAGGGAAAATATGCTGCCCTCCGCCGTTTCGCAGCTTGTCGAACAGGCTGTAAAACTTGGGCTCGGGCTGTATTTTGCGTCGCTGTTTCTTAAAAAAGGAACGGCTTACGGAGTGCTGGGCGCGCTTTTGGGCGTTTCGGTATCCGAATTTCTGGCAATGGCGGTGCTTATTGCCATGTATTTTTTCACGCGGCTTAAGGTAAAAAGAAATTCCGTTCACGTCCGCCGCCGAAGACTGATGCACGAGATGCCCGGCGACATGACTTATTTCGGAAGCGAAACAACGGTTATCGAGGTAAAAAACAAACGGAAAAGGAGGAAATCCGTTTCCGGCAGGGGTGAAAACGCAAGAAATTCCCGCACGCTTGAAGCGGGCGAAGAGCTTATCGACATAAACGACGAAACCGCTTTTTCTTCCCGCGCGGCGCGAAAAAAAGAAAACCACTTGCGAAATATCGAGGCTAAGGCCGAGCTTAAGGAAAAAACCGAGCCTGCCGAGGCGGTAACAAAAGGACTTGACTCCGATTTTGCGGGAGACATGACGGCGGAACTGGGACTGACAGCCGCCAGCGAAGGGCTTCAAAGCAGTTGTAAAAGCACCGGACAGAAAAACGTGCACGGCCTAAGGGAAATATTGAAAAGCATAGCTGTCGTAGCGCTTCCCGTGACTTTCGGGTCGCTGGTTCTTCCCGTAACTCAGGTTGCCGACAGCGTGCTTATAATAAACATACTGACTTCTCTTGGGTATTCCGCGTCCGCGGCTACCATGGCTTACGGTCTTGTTAACGGTACCGTAATGACGCTGGTAAACGTGCCCGTAGTCGTTATTTTCGCCTTTTCCGCCGCACTGCTGCCCAAAATCGCCAAAGCCTGTTACGACTGCGAAACAGTAACCAAAGAGGCGGGCTTTTCGCTAAAGCTGTGTTCGGCGCTGGGACTTCTGATGTTTCTTTTCATGTTTGTTTACGCCGATCCTCTGGTAAAACTTCTCTATACCCGCGGGCTTAGCGACGCTCAGCTTAAACTCAGCGCAAAACTTTTGAAGTTTTCGGGATTTTCCATATTTTACGTCAGCATAGTGCAGGTGTGCACGGCGGTGCTGCAGGGGCTTAACAAAGCCAAAAAACCTGCGGTAAACCTTTTTATCGGGGCGTTGATAAAGGTCGCGCTTACGGCGGGACTGCTGTACGTCGTGGGAATTTTCGGCGCGGTAATGGGCTCCATTGCCTGTTATGCCGTGACGGCGGTACTGGATCTTGTGTCCGTCCGCCGCGAAATTCCGCTTTTTTTACGCGCAAACAAAGCCTACGTTCCCGTGCTTGCCGCCGCCGCGTTTCTTTTGTTCGGCGTGGTTACGCGGCATTTTCTGTCTTTTTTGCCGCCGCTTCTTTTGCTGCTTGTTTCCGTGCCCGTCGCGCTTGTCGCGTTTTTAGCGGTTATTTTCGGGTTCAGATGGTTCGAAATCTGGGAAATAAAGCGTCTTATACCTTTCTTTTCAAAATAAAAACAAGGTTATAAAAGAAAAATCAATCTCAACTTTTACTTTGTTTAATCGGAAAATAATGTTGATTTTTTCCGCTTGTTGGTATATAATTGTTTTATATCAAGAACGAAAAAAAGAGGATTGCTTATGTTAGACCTAAAGTTTGTTGTGGAAAACGCAGATTCAGTCAAAGACGCCATGAAGACCAGAAGCGGCGAATACGATGTGGACGCCGTACTCGCGCTCGATCGTAAGCGCCGCGACATTCTGAAGGAAGTGGAAGTGCTTAAAGCCGAGCGTAACCGCGAATCCGCGCAGGTCGCCGCGCTTAAAAAGGAAAAAAAGGACGCAAGCGAGATTATCGCGCGCATGAAAGAAGTGGGCGACAAAATCAAGGAGCTTGACGCTCAGCTTGCCCCCACCGAGGCGGACCTTAAAATGGCGCTTTTGTCCATTCCCAACATTCCCGACAAATCCGTACCCATAGGAAAAGACGACACCGAAAACAAGGAGATAAGAAAATTTCTTACGCCTACAAAGTTCGACTTTACGCCCAAAGCGCATTGGGACATCGGCGAAAACCTTAAGATTCTCGACCCTGCCACCGCCGCCAAAATATCGGGCGCAAGGTTTACCGTTTACCGCGGTCTGGGCGCAAGGCTGGAGCGCGCAATTTACAATTTCATGCTGGATACCCACACGGCAAACGGCTACACGGAGATTTTTCCGCCTTACATGGTCAACCGCGACAGCATGTACGGCACGGGACAGCTTCCCAAGTTTGAAGAGGACGCTTTTTCGGTCAAAAACAACGGCTATTTTCTGATTCCCACGGCGGAAGTTCCCGTCACCAATATGCTGAGGGGCGACGTGGTGGACGCGGACAAGCTGCCCATTTATTACTGCGCGTATACCGCTTGCTTCCGTGCCGAAGCGGGCAGTGCGGGCAGGGATACCCGCGGACTTATCCGCCAGCACCAGTTCAATAAGGTGGAGCTTGTAAAGTTCGTCATGCCCGAAAACAGCTATGAGGAGCTTGAGTCGCTTACCGCCGAGGCGGAGCTTATTCTTCAGAAGCTGGGCCTGCCGTACCGCGTGGTCTGCCTTTCCACGGGCGACTTAGGGTTCTCTTCCGCAAAGACTTACGATATCGAAGTCTGGATGCCCTCTTACGGCAGGTACGTCGAGATTTCTTCCTGCTCCAATTTCGTGGACTATCAGGCGCGCCGCATGAACATCAAGTACAAAACCCGCGACGGCAAAACGGGATTTCTGCACACGCTAAACGGCAGCGGGCTTGCCGTAGGCAGGACTACCGCCGCTATACTCGAAAACTTCCAGAATGCAGACGGCTCCGTACGCGTGCCCGAAGCGCTTGTTCCCTACATGGGCACGGATATTATAAAATAATCCCTGTTTAAGTTACCGTAAATTTGTAACTTAAGCATTCGTAACTTCGACAAAAGATAAAAGGATAACCGCCGGATGAAAGCTCTCGTTTCTTTTCTAAGCTTTTTGGGTAGGGGTGCGGCAAAGCTTATTGCCTGGCTCCTGTTTAAGCTGGGGCTTTGGGTGCCGGCGGTTTTTTCGTTGCTTTTCGTGCTGGTGGTGCTTGTCACGGGCACAAGTTTTAAAGACGTACTCAGCATTTATCTTTTCTGCCTTATCGCTACGGTTATCTTTGCAATAGCCGTAAACGTCCTTTTGTTTTTCCGCAGAATAGACAAACGCGCCGCGGAAAAAAAGCGCGCGACGGCTTTTATTTCGGACACTAAGCCTTCCGAAGACAAAAAGGTCGCTTTTGTGGAGGGCGCAAACGACACCGACGTCAGAATTCAGTCTGCCGAACCCACGCAAAAATCCGACTTTACGGGCGGTAAACCAGAGGATAAGCCGCTTTTCCCCACCGACAACGTTAACCCCGACCTCAACCGCTCCGCAGGTGGCGGCGGATACTATACGCCAAACACGGCCAACGGCGCAGGCGGCAACAATTATTATAATCCGAACACGGATAACCGAAACACCGATAAAGGCAGATATTATACCGCCGAAGTAAAAGACGGCGGCGATGCGGCAAGCACTAACGGATTTTTACCGTATAACGTACCTTTGAATCACGAGGAGGACGAGCGGCGTTTTAGCGATGAAAGCCGCGGCGACAGTCTTTACGGCAATAATTCTTTCAGGATTCACGCCGAAGAAAAGCCCATGATATTCCGCACCCGCATGGACAGCACGCTTTTGATATACGAGTATTCCGACAGGCTGGAGTTTTACCGTAAGACGCCAGACGGTCCCGTAAAGCTGTCCGTGGAATACAAAAACAAATATTGACGGACGTAAAAAAGCCGAAAGTTTAAGATTATTCGACTCCGTGCGCGGAAATTCGCGTTTAACCGCCAAAATAACACGTTAAATCCGACTGTATAATAAAGGTCGGATTTTTATTTTTTGCGGGAGGGGATTTCTTAATGAACGCAAAGGCCGAAGGATTGAAAAAGGTAAAACCGGTTCCTGCCGGCTTAGACACGGTTAAAGAAACGCCGTTATGGAAAACCGTCGTAAAATATTCGGTTGTATTTGTGATGCTTTTGGTGCTGTGGCGGGCGCGGACGGGTAATATAAGTCCGTTTGCCACGGGATTTTATCTGGCGCTTGTGTTTTCAGGACTTTCGGCGCCGCTCCTTTTGCCGCTTTACGTTGCTTCCGCAATTATCGTAAACCCCGGTTTCGACGCGCTTATTTCGGCGGCGATAACTTCCGTAACGGTGACCTCGGCTACGATAGCGGCAAACAAACTCGGCAAAAAGCTGAATTTAGCCGCCGTGCTTGCCGTTTCCGCTTTAAGCCAGGGCGGTTACATATTTTTCTCCGTTCGCGCGGGGCAATTCGTGCTTTATACTGTCCTGAACCTTGTGTTTGCGTTGCTGTTCATGTATGTTTCGACATGCGCGGTCAAGCCGTTTTTGGTCAGGAAATCGGTTTTCAGACCGCTCGATACCGAGCTGGCATGTATGGGAATAGTGCTTGCCGTACTCTCGGCGGGATTCGCCGCAACCGAGTTTTACCGCATAAAAACGCTTTACGTTTTCGGAATGTTTGCCGTGACTGCGGCGGCTTTTTTTGTCGGCAAAGGCGCGGCTTTGGCGGCTGCCGTATGCGTGGGGACGGGCGGAGCCTTGTTTTCCTTTGACGTAACTCACCTTGCGCTGTTCACGTTTATCGCGGCGGTGTTCGTGATGTTTACGGGCGCGGTAAGAATTCTTGCCGTTTTAAGCGCGGTTATGGCGGCAGTGGTTTTCTTCCTTTATTTCAACGTGGATTACACTTCGATGGCGTTTGATTTGCTTTCGCTGACCTTGGGCGGGGCGGTATTCGCTTTGTTGCCGCGTTCGGCGATGAACAGGGTCAGGAATATGTTTTTCACGCCCAAGGACAAACTTGCTACCAGACATCTCATAGACAGCGGCAGGGCGGAAGTCGCGGCGGAAATTAAGAAAGTAAGCGGTATTTTCGCCGAAATGCAATATGCCGCGGCGGCATCGATAAAGCCGGCGGGGTTTTCGCCCGAGGAAATACTTGCGCGTATTAAGCAGGGCGTATGCGCGGAGTGCGACAAATGCGACCTTTGCCCTAATGAAAAAGAAGACGCGCTTTTTACTCTTGTTACGGCGGCTACCGAAAAAGGCAGACCCTCGGTTTCCGACGCGCCTTTTTTCCTGGAACACGACTGTCCCCAAACCGCCCGCCTGCTTTCGGTTTGCGCCGAATACGCCGATTTTTACCTTAAGCGCACCCGCGAAAGTCAGAAGGATAACCGTTACCGCGAGGATTTTGTTTCTCAGCTGAGCGGAGTGCGCGATATCTTAGACGCTTTTGCCGAAAAGGTGAAAGCCGTGGAAAGTTACGACGCGGACAAGGAGGCGTTTTTAATCGAGGAGCTTGAGTACCGCGGAATTTACGTCACCGAGGCGCTTATATCCAAGTCCGATCTGAATAAAATCGTGCTTATCGTCAGAAACGAATGTCTTGATAAGGAAACTATTGCCGATACCGCGGGAAAAGTACTGTGCGGCGCGTTCAGAACGGAAAGCGTCAAGCCTTGCCCGAAATCCGGTTACAGTGTGGTCACGTTGCGCGAAAAGACGGATTACGACGCCGTATTTGCCGTGGCAAGCGCATCCAAATACCGCGAAAAAACGGGCGACACCCATTCCTTTATACGTATAAGCGATACCAAATTCATGATGGCGCTTTGCGACGGCATGGGCAGCGGCAGCGAGGCGGGAAAGATAAGCGAAACCGCCATAGGACTTGTGGAAAGCTTTTATCGCGCGGGCTTCGATAACGATTTTATCCTTAAAAACGTAAATAAATTTCTTTCGTACGACTCTTCCGACAGCTTTGCCGCGTTCGATATTCTCGTGTGCGACCTTAACTCGTTACAGCGCAACATCATCAAACTTGGTTCGCCCGCCTCCTTCGTCAAGGACGGCGAAACCGTTGTCAAAATCGAGGGTAACGCTTTGCCTCTCGGCGCGCTTAATCAAATCAATCCGTGCGTATATACCGACCTTGCCGCCGACGGGCAATGCGTCGTATTCGTATCCGACGGGATAAGCGACGCTTTTACGGGCGACGACCTTCAGAACTTTATCAACAACGCGTCGGCGCAAAACGTTCAGTCGTTGTGCGAGGCGGTGATTAACGAGGCAAAACGTCGTTCAAACGGAGAAGTTCGCGACGATATGACCGTTACGGCGGTGCGACTTATAAAGAGAATCTGAATAAACTATTGACAATTGCGCATCTTACTAATATAATAATGGCATGATAGATTTTTCGGCAACAACACAGCTTATCGCGTTTTGCGTCCTTGCGGGCATTGCGTTTTTGCTTTTAGTGTCGGACATTATCGCTTTGATAAGGGTAAGAAAACACCGCGCGGGATTCCCGGGAGTAGTGTTTTTTATATTCGCGTTTATAATTCTGCTTGCTTCTTTTCTGCTTTCGCTTATGATTCTTATCAAAAGGATAACGCCATTCGGGCTTGATGCGGTAGTTTTTAACAACGACGTTATTATTACCTTGGACGGTGAAACGGGGTTGCCCATTCCGTTTATCGGCGGATTTATGTCGCTTGTTTTCGATTATATTGTGCTGGAATCGCTTGTTTACGCCGCTTTCGCGCTTTCGCTGTTTGCGGTTATTCTTCAACCCCTTAAATGGAAAAAGCGCGACGAATTGCTTGCACCCGTCAAATCCGCGGACGGAGACGGCTACTTTACCGTAAGAGACGGACTTAACTTCGACGAGGACGACTTTCAGCCTTTGCCCGAGGACGAGTACAGTTATGTTCCCGCGTCCATGAATAACGAACCTTTGCCCGAGGACGGATATGCCGAAGAAAAAGGTTACGGCGAAACGGACGGATATACAGAGGAAAAAGGTTTCGACCTTGAAAACAATCCCGAGGCAAATGACTTTTCGGATAAAGACGTCGAAAGCAAGCAAGATGAAGAAGTCATATCGGATAACGGTTTTGCGGACAAGGATTTTGCCGACTACGAAAAGGACGTTACGCAGGACGGCGTTTTAGGGGAAGACGAAGCTTTCAGTCAGAAACAGGCTGAACCCGAAAATCAGGACGAATACGAAAGTCGCGAAACGCATGGCGGAAAGAGCGAGGACTACTTAAAAAATTTATTCGACATTAAACCCGCGCCTTTACCCGAAGATGAACCTTTTAAGGCGCAAGACGACGCAATCGCGGAAGAGGAGTTTAAGCCGTTTAATTCACCTAAGCCCGATACGCGCGCGCAGTCGGCGGACGAAATTATCAAAGAGGAACCGATAAATTTATCCGAGGCTGAGTGCGGAAAACCCTTTGACCAAACGGAAACAAACGACATAGACGCGCAAAAAAAACCTAATACGGGCGAAATCATCGCAAACACTGATAAGGGAAAAAGCGCTTTTGCCGTAAAAAGGGAAATCGAAGACGTAAAAACGCAAGTAAACCGCCGCAAAAGGGTAACCGTAAAAAGCAACGCCGCCGAAATGTTCAGCGAATATCTCATGTCGCGCGACGGAGAAGACAAGGAAAAGCTGGAAAAATCTATTGACAGGATTTATATCGAGCATAAGCGCGACTGAAACCGATTTTATAAGGTTTGGGGCTGTCTCTTATACACATCTCCGAGCCCACGAGACATGCGCAGATC
>UQSP01000010.1 GCA_900543755.1 uncultured Eubacteriales bacterium | reverse complement strand
ACGAGATCTGCGCATGTCTCGTGGGCTCGGAGATGTGTATAAGAGACAGGCTTGCTTTTGTCATGGCATTTGCGCTTTTCGGTTGCGGGCAAAAAACGGTTTATTCAGTTTCGCTTTCCTCGGAGGGCGCAAATCTTACCGTGGGTGAGAAACTTAATCTTACCGTAAACGCGGAAGGATTTACCGCCGATTCGATTGTGTGGGCAAGTTCGGATATGAACGTTGCAGTGGTTGAGAGCGGCTTGGTAAAAGCGATTGGCGCGGGCAGCGCTACGATTACGGCGGCAGTTACGGCTCCCGACGGCAAGGTTTACAAGGCAAGCTGCGCACTGTACGTTACCGCGCGGGCGGAAGAGCAGGCAAATTACACGATAGAATATTACAAGCAGAAGAAAGACCGCAGCGGTTACGAACTCGATTCGCTGCTTACCGAAAGCGTTTCTTCTTTTGCCGGCAGAACCGTTTCCGTAACGCCTTCAGCTTTGACGGGCTATGTTTTCTCCGAAAGCAATGCTTTAAACGTTCTTTCGGCTGAGGTGAAAAAAGACGGCTCTACCGTGTTGAAGGTTTATTACGACATTCAGGTTATAACTATAACGTTCCGTTCCGAAGCGGGTGCCGATATATTGAGATATGTGGATTACGGCGATACGCTTACCGACATTCCCGCAGTTCCCGAAAAACCCGGCTTCAGCGGAGTGTGGAACGTTACGGATTTTTCTTCCGTTGTTGCGCCTTTCACGGTAACCGCCGTATATTCTGCCGAATATTACAGCGTTAACGTAAAAATCGTGCCCGAACAGGTCAGCGTTGCAGGCACTGCGTATGATTTTTATCAGTTTGATTCCGAAGATTTTTCTGATATGACGGCTTCCGTACAGAAAGACGGAGAACAGCCCGTTCAGCTTGACGTAACTTCGTCGGGCAACGTTTTTGCAAATCTGACTATCGGCACTTACACGCTTACCGTTACTCGCGGGACTGAGGTAAGAACAAAACAGATTACCGTTTCGGGCAACGCTACCGACAGCATTGCTTTCCCCAAGGACATAGACCTCGGCGGCAGCGTGGGCGATTACGCTTCTTTCAATACCGGTTGGGAAAAGCTTTCCGAAAACAGCGTAAAAATCAGTTCTTACGCTTATGTGTATATCGGACTTGACGAAAACGAGCTTACGGACAGATATTATCTCGAGGCGGACGTCGACTTTAAAAACGTCGGTACATTCCTCGGTATTCTCGCAGCGGCTGAGTACGGGGATATTTCGGGCGGCGACGGCGGCGGAAAACACAAGCTGGCGTTCTCGTATTCGGGCGGCAATAAGATTTATAAAGGCGACAATAATTCCTGGAGCGAGTTTGAAACGGGCGGCTACATATCCAACCTTAAAGCCGACCCCGCAAACTGCAAATTTGCGATTTTGCGCGACGGCGACGTTTATTATCTGATACTCAACGATAAAGTAGTGGGTTCGCTTACTTCCGACAAATACGGCGAAAGCGGCTTCGGATTCTGCAGTATGTCAGCGTCGGGTACGGCTACTTTCTCCAACATCAATTACACGATAGATTCGGATACGGTCACCGCGCTTAAAAATTACTTTATGACTACGCCTTCGCTTGGCGGCTCGTTCAACTACGAGGACGGCACCGTGGTAAATTCCTTTAACAGCGGAACATGGACGGTAAACGCCGACGGCGCCAGCGGCACCATCACGGGACCTTCTTACATATTCAACGGCGGCACGGCGGGCAACGTATACTACGCCGAAGCTACTTTCAGCAAAACGCCGAAGTCCTGGGTGGGTATATTAATCAATACTCTTGACGGAGCGCCCACAAACAAAAAGGGCTGGTACGGCTACGGCATCTATAACTCGGGAACGCTGTTTCTGCATACTTATTCCGATAACTGGCAGGATGGCGATAACAAGGGCGGCGTAAGCACCGGCAGCGGAAGCACGTTCAAACTGGGCGTTGCTCGAGTAAAAGACTACTATTACGTATTCGTAAACGACGCGCTTGTTCTCAGCGAAAAAGTTACCGCATACTCCACGCTTGACAACGAGCAGGCTCTTCCCGCGGATAACGTCAGCGGTTTCGGTATTTTTGTCGGCAGCAACTTTGGTCCCAAAAATCTGCCGTTCAGTAACTTTAACTTCACCATGGACCGTGAAGAGGTTGCCGATATAGTTGGCGGCTCAAAAGTCACTTACGACAGCAGTAAACTTACGGTAGTTCAGGCAGGCGATACGATAAGCTCCAAAGGCGTGCTTTTCAGCGGACTTCCCGCAGAAATTAATCTTAACGTTCCTGCAAACAAAGTGGTCGAAAATATCGAATTGCTGTTAGACGGCAAACCCGTTTCCATCACCGCAACGGACGGAAAATTCACCTTTAACCCCGTTGCCGGCGGATCTTATTCGATAGAAGTCACTTACGCGGAAGAAGGAGAGGCTTCCTTGAATCTCACCGTTAAACCTTACGAAATCGACGGATACAATCTTTATCCCGAACTTACGGTTAATCCCGCCGACGTTACCGTTACGGTAATAGACATGACAAAAGGCACGGAAAGCGTGGGAAACCTTGTGTCGCTTACCAAAAATTATACGCTTACAAGCGGTTATTACGTAATAAAAGTGGAATACGGCGACAACGTTTACTCTTACGACGTTTTCCTTGCCGACGGCGAAACCAAGGAGCTTTCGGGTTACGTTTCTCCCGTATACCTGGGCGGCGCGATAACCATACCTGACTCGAAGGGCGTGGAAACCACCTATTACAGCTATAAGAATATTTCGACAGATAAAACCGAAGGCAACGGCTGGAAGTTAAAGGACGGTCAGCGCGACACCGTAAATTTACTTACGCATACGTTCGTTTATCAGAATGAAATAAGCGGCACCAAATATTATCTCGAGGGCGTGTTCGACACCACCGAAACCTATTCTTTCGGCACTCAGTTCGGCGGACTTCTGGTTTCTCACGGTCCCGACACTCTTAACGACAGCCCCAGCGACGTAAGATTTTCGGCGGGTATTTTCGGTGACAGCCTTATAGTTTGCTCCATTCTCACCGAATGGAATCCTCAGGATTCGCGTATTTTGTTCAATCTTAAACAAGCGGGTATAGAATACGATCCCACCGCCGTAAAACTGGGCGTTATAAGGGACGACTGCAACTATTATTTCTTTATCGACGACGTGTACGTGGCAAGCTACTATTACGATAAAGTGACTACCGAGTGCGGCATAGGTCTTATGGCAAGCCCTGCCGTAATTACGGTAAGCAAGTTCAATTATTCGCTTAACACGGAATTTATCGACGCAATGATTGAAAAGGCTCCCGCAGCAAATAAGGAGATTGATGTTTACTTCATAGCAGGTCAGTCCAACGCATCGGGTTATTCGACGTTCAACTTCAACACCGCCGTCGCGGATAACCCCGGCTTCGGTTACGGATTCAACAACATCTGGTACGCGGGCGACGCCGAAAGCACCGGCAGCGGCAACGTAGTAATTCACCGTGACCTCGGATGGCAGCTTGCGCGCATCGGTCAGGGTGCGGCGGCAAATAAATTCGGTCCCGAGGCAGGCATGGCGGAGGCGCTTTCCGCTTACTATAACACGCAAAGCGGCAAAGTCGCGGGCATAATCAAGTATGCTCACGGAGGCACCGCGCTTCTCGATAACATCGGCGGCGAAAACGCTTCAAACGGCAACTGGGTTTCGCCCTCTTACGAGGAGACTATTAAGCCTCAAAGCCCGGGCAATCTCACCGGCGGACTTTACCGCGATTTCCTCGCCCAGGTGGAGAAAAACGTTGCCGAGCTTAAGAATATGGGCTATACCACGATAAACTTCAAAGGACTTTTCTGGATGCAGGGTGAATCCGATAAGGGCAATCCCAACGAATACGAAAAAGCGTTCAAATACTTTGTTTCCGATATTCGCAGCGACCTCGGCGAAATTGCGGGAGTCGATCTCAGCGCGCTTCCCGTGTTTGTGGGCGAAATTTCCCGCACGTCGGGCAGTGCGGTTCAGGGTACGGTAAACACCAACAACGCGTTTATCGCTATGCAGCGGAACCTGCCCAATGTTATCGGCAACGTTTACGTCATCGCTTCCGGTCAGTTCGACATCAATAAGCTTGTAAACGGCAGCAACGTGGCGGTAGGCACCGATTCGTGGCACTGGAACCAGGCGGACATGATTGCCATAGGCAACCTTGTCGGCGAATCCATTATAGAAAACGTGCTTGAAGCATAATAAAGCTTTATAAAAAATCGGCAAAACCGCTCGGCTTGTTAAGTCGGGCGGTTTTTGTATGTAATGAAGTAAAAAACGTTATTCTTTTTTTACGGAGTTTTCGGTTTTTAAATATGGCGTAATAAAAGTTTTTTTTCGTTTATTTTTTCGCAGTATTTTTTATGTACAAAGCGTATTCTGTTTTTGCGCATCGAAATACTGTTTTATTTGTCAAGACTGCTGTTTTACCGTTCTTAAGTGCGGCTTAATCATAAAAATCCGTCATAATCCGTATACTGAGATTACGGCACGCAAAACGGCATTTAATCTCATTTTAAGGTTATTTTAACTTCTTTCTTCTTGCATTAACAAAAAATATATAGTATAATCAAATCAACAATTATAAAAGGAGAAAACAATGATTTTCGCTTCTGCAATCGGAAACTGGTGGGACGGACTGTTCGTTCTTCAGCAGGTGACGTTTATACTGGCGTGCGCTGCGTCTGTATTGCTTGTGGTGCAACTGATAGCAATGCTGTTCGGGCTGGGCGATGACGCCGACTTTGACGCGGATACGGATATAAGCGGAGCCGACGACATTTTCAACGACAACGATATTTCGGACGCGGGCGGCTTAAGACTTGTGTCTTTCCGTACCGTAGTGGCGTTTATCGCGGTAGGCGGCTGGATAACTTATACCATGAATTTCTTCCTTCCGTGGTATTTTTCGCTTATCATCGGCGTTATCGCGGGGGCAGCTGCCGCGGTGGGTGTTGCTTATCTTCTCAAAGCGATATTAAAGTTCCAGTCTGACGGCAACCGCCACATGAGTTTTGCCTTGGGGACGATTGCGGACGTTTATCTTACCGTACCTCCGCTAAGAAACGGAAGCGGCAAAATTCACGTCGTCGTTCAGGAAACGCTTACAGAGTGTGAGGCGGTGACCGACAGCCCCGACCCCATTCCCACGGGCGCAAGGTGCGTAGTCAAGGAAGTCATCAACGAGCAGCTTGTACTTGTCGAGCCTTTTACCGCATTAAAGCAGGATAGGGCGGACGGCGTTAATCAGTAAATTACCAAGTTTTGACTATATTCGGAGGTATTTAAATTATGAATTTGTTTTCGGCAGCCGCTTGGGTAGGCGGACTTATTGCGGCGATTGTCGCAGTAGTGGTGCTTTTGTTCATCATGTTACTGGTGTTTATCGGCAGATACAAAAAGTGTCCGTCCGACAAAGTAATGGTTATTTACGGTAAGTTAAAGAAAAACAAGGGCGGTACGACTCAGGCGTCCAGTAAATGTATTCACGGCGGCGCTCAGTTTATCTGGCCGTTTTTCCAATCTTACAGTTTTCTTGACCTTACGCCCATATCGCTTAACGTGGACCTTAAAAACGCCCTTTCGCACCAGAACATCCGTGTGGACGTTCCTTCGCGTTTTACGGTAGGTATTTCCACCGAACCCGGCATAATGCAAAACGCCGCTGAAAGATTGCTGGGACTTAAAATGCAGGACATTCAGGACCTTGCCAGCGATATTATCTTAGGTCAGCTTCGTCTTGTCATCGCGCTTATGGACATCGAGGATATCAACACCAACCGCGATAAATTCCTTGAAGAGGTTTCCAGAAACGTGGAAACCGAGCTTAAAAAGATAGGTTTGCGCCTTATCAACGTCAACGTTACCGATATCCGCGACGAGTCGGGTTATATCGAGGCGCTGGGTAAAGAGGCGGCAAGCAAGGCGATAAACGACGCCAAAAAATCGGTTGCGGAGCGTGACCGCGACGGCGCGATAGGCGAGGCAAACGCCATTATGGACCAGCGTATAAACGTAGCAAAAGCCAATTCCGCCGCCGTAGAGGGCGAAAACCTTGCAAAAGCAAGGGTAGCGCAGGCAAACGCGGACTTAAGGGAAGCGGAAGCCGAAGCGGAAAGAAGGGCTACCGCCGCCGAGAAAATAGCGCAGGCAAACGCTTTGAAAGAAGCTTACGAAGCCCAGCGCGAGGCGGAGGACGTGCGTGCCAAGAGAGAGCAAAGTACGCTTGAAGCGGACGTCATCGTCAAAGCCGAAATCGAAAAACAGAAACTTGAGCTGGAAGCGGAGGCCATGGCGGAGCAGACAAGACGCAAGGCCCGCGGCGAGGCGGACGCTATTTTCGCCGTCAAGGAAGCGGAGGCGCGCGGTCTTTACGAAGTGCTTTCCAAACAGGCTGAAGGCTTCGATAAATTGGTAAAAGCGGCGGGCCAATCCGACGACGCGGTAAAAATGCTTATCGCAGACAAACTGGAGGAGCTTACCCGTATCCAGGTGGAAGCTATCAAGAACATCAAAATCGACAAGGTTACCGTCTGGGATTCTGCCGCGGGCGGCAAGGAGGGTACTTCCACCGCCAACTTTATCTCGGGTATGCTTAAAGCCGTGCCGCCCTTAAACGAAGTGTTCAGAATGAGCGGTATGCAGTTGCCCGAATACTTGGGTAAAGTTTCGGATGCGGAAAAATCCGAGGCCGCATCATCGGCACCTGTTCCGTCGGTAAACGCGGGAAAAGAAAATAAGACTCAGGAAGTTTCCGCAGACAAAAAAACGAAAAAGAAGTAATTAAAAACAAGTTAAAAAAATCTGCAATAAGATACACAAAAAGCCGTTTCTTTTTTACGAGGAGCGGCTTTTTTATAGGTGTTTTTATACTTAACGCAACGATTTTAAAATTTATAAGTCTGTTTATTTGTTTTGCCGATATTTGTTTTACGCACCATGGCAGTTTTGCCGATATTTGTTTTACGCACCATGGCAGTTTTGCCGAGCGGCTTACGGGCTTTTTTGTTTATGTTTTTTTCTGGGCTTTGCGCTTTAACCGGGGAAAAAGTAATGTGCATATTGTTTGTTTGATTGCGTTTAAGACGTTTATCATGCGCGTTGAGCGCGGCAACAAAGGTTAACGCCGAAAAGCACGGTGCAAGAAAATTTCCGCCCGAGGGCAAGGATTGCAAAGATTATCTTAGACAGCGGAGGTAATCACGGGGGATAAGTTATAAAACAAACTAAGTTCAAATCGCATTAAAAAATAAAAAACCGCGAAAGAAAAGGTCTCCATCGAGGTAAAATGCTTTATAAACAAAGAAATTTTAAGTCGCGGTAAAAAAAATAAAAAACCGCGAAAGAAAATTTTAAATTCCTTCGCGGATTTTTACCGTTTATAATGCCTTAACGGGTTGGTTAAAAGGCGGTCGGATTACGCCTGAAGCGAAAAATCTTCTTTTCCGACTCCGCACATGGGGCAAACCCAATCTTCGGGCACGTCCTCCCATTTGGTGCCGGGTGCGATTCCGCTGTCGGGGTCGCCTGCCGCTTCGTCGTAAACGTAACCGCAGATATTGCATACGTATTTGTCCATGTTCTTTTCCTCCTGAAATTATTTTTATCGCCGCGCAAGGCGGAAATTTAACTTTTTACCGCGGCTTTATGCGTTGCCGCGAAGGTTTTTTAAAACGGAACGGATTATTAATTGATTAAGACGCACGGCAGCTGATATTCCGTATTTAAAAACATTAAATGATAGTATCAGCAAAAGCTTTATTGTTTTTTGTAAATTTTATCCAGAACTTCGGGTATGTTGTCCAGCCAGTCGCCCACAAACAGCTCTATAAGTCCTGCGTCGCAAGCGGAGGCAAGCTTGGGGTCAACGGGTATACGCGCAAGCAAGGGCATGCCGTATTTTGCCGCCACTTCGTCGGCGTGACTTTTGCCGAATATTTCGATTTTATGTCCACATTCGGGGCAGGCAACGTAACTCATGTTTTCCACAAGGCCCAGAATGGGTACGTTCATCATCTTTGCCATGTTAACCGCTTTTTCCACAATCATGGAAACCAGCTCCTGAGGGGAGGCGACTATAATTATTCCGTCAAGCGGTATGGACTGAAAAACGGTAAGCGGCACGTCGCCCGTTCCCGGCGGCATGTCTATAAACATAAAGTCCACGTCGCCCCAGATAACGTCCGTCCAGAACTGTTTTACCGTGCCGGCAATGATGGGACCGCGCCAAACGACGGGATCGGTTTCGTTAGCGGTCAAAAGGTTCAAAGACATGACGCTTATGCCTG
The DNA here is from genome assembly GCA_900543755.1 of uncultured Eubacteriales bacterium. Lineage (GTDB taxonomy): Bacteria > Bacillota > Clostridia > Christensenellales > Pumilibacteraceae > UBA10677. The sequence goes on along the minus strand of UQSP01000010.1, from coordinate 35,616 downwards.
TTTTTGTCACCACGGGCATAAGTCCCAGTTCGGATGCGGAAGCCTTTTGTTTAAGTCCGAACATTTTGGGAACGGAGGGACCGGTTATATCCGCGTCGAGAATAGCGGTCCTGTAACCGGCACGCGCGCTTGTTACCGCAGTCAATGCGGTGACGAGGGACTTGCCGACGCCGCCCTTGCCGCTGACTACGCCTATTACTTTTTTTATTTTGCTAAGTTCGTGCGGTTTTTCCAGAAACGATTCGGGCTTTTTTCTTTCCGAACAGTTTTCCCCGCACGTTTCGCAGTTGTGCGTACATTCGCTCATTATACTTTTCTCCTTGATTCAATAAGCGTTTTTATTATAACTCTGCGCGGGTTAATAGTCAAACGTAACGCGCATATAAATAAAACATAAATGTAAAAATTGCTTGGCGCGTAAAGAAACGTACCCCAAAAGCCTAACGGACTTTCGGGGTCAACGTCATAAAAAAGGTTTGCTTATTAAAGCGAAAAACGTTCAGCTTCCCGAATACGAAAAAGTGCCGTTGTCGTCCTCTTTGGGCACCATTTTGTATTCGGACATATGTTTATAGGGCGCTTCTTCCGCGTCCGCCATGTCGCTTTCGTGAATAACCACGTCCGTTATGGTGCGTTCCGCGCTTTTATCGGGCTGATGAGAATTTGCGCTTGTTCCGTTTTTAACATTGTTTTTCATGATTTATCCTCCTTTGATGATAGTATGTGCCTTTTTGCACGGTTTTTTTCTTAACAGGGGCTTTCAATTTTTTCCGCTCGACAATCGGCTTTAATTATAAAATCGGTTTTTTTGTAAAGTTAACATTTATTGTAAGATTTATATTTCAATTGCCTTCAATGAACGGGTTTTGCCGCGGCTGTGCGTAAAAATGGTTTGCAGTATTAATTTCGGGATTAATATTGACAAAACGGATAGTCTATCGGGTTGACTATTAAAGCCGAAACCGTTATAATTATAATAGGTGAGTTTGGGGATTTTTATGGTTATCCTTTTAAATTGGCCTTTCCGTTACTGAAGAGTAGTAAGAGTAAAAAGTTCGGGAGAAGAAATTAATGGAGATTTTCAACAGCATACTGATGTTGCTTGCAGGATGCGGCGTTTTCATGGCGGGCATGAAGATGATGGGCGACGGCTTAGAGCGCAGTGCAGGCAAGGGAATGAAAAAACTGTTCAGCCGCATAAGCAATAACCGCTTTGCGGGTGTGGGCGTTGGCGCGGCGGTTACGGCGATTATACAAAGCTCTTCCGCGACGTCCGTCATGGTTATCGGTTTCGTCAATGCGGGAGTTATGACACTTGCGCAGGCGGCGGCGATTATCATGGGCGCAAATATCGGTACCACCGTTACGGGCATCATTATTTCCTTCTCGGCTTTCAACGTTTCGTTATACGCTTCGGTTCTCGCTTTCGTGGGCGTCATGATGATGTTTTTCAAATCCGATTCGGTCAAAAAAGCGGGCGGAGTCCTGTGCGGTTTGGGACTTTTGTTTGTGGGCCTGGACGCAATGAGCGGCGCTTTCGGTGACTCGGATATCAAAAACGCTTTCGCTAATATGTTTACCGTCATCGATTTTCCGCTTTTGCTTATACTGATAGGTACGCTGTTTACCGCGATTATACAAAGCTCTTCGGCGGCGACGGGCCTTCTCATAATCATGGCGGGGCAGGGCGCTCTTTCGGTCGCAAACGCACTTTTCATAGTGCTGGGCACCAATATCGGTACTTGCATCACCGCCGTTATAGCGTCTATCGGCACCAGCACAAACGCGAAACGCACTGCGCTTATTCACCTTACGTTCAATATCGTGGGTACAGTGTTCTTTACGATTATACTGTGGTTTTTCTCGCCGTGGGTCGTAAAACTGCTGTCTTCGGTTTTTCCCAATCCTCAGATGCAGATTGCCTGGTTCCACGTCGCGTTCAACGTGATTACCACCATTTTGCTGCTGCCGTTTATCAATCAGCTGGTGGGACTTTCGAAGTTTGTGATAAAAGACAAAGTAAAGCCGCAGCAGGAATTGCCTCAGCTTAAATATATCGACGACCGATTGCTGCACACACCCCCGATAGCGGTGGTTCAGGTCCAGAAAGAAATACTTTTTATGTCGGAGCTTGCCAAGGAAAACCTTACTCTTTCCATGAACGCGCTGCTTACGGGCGATTACGTCAATCGCGCGCGTATCGGTAAAAACGAGGCGACAATCAACTACACTTACCATGCGATAGCGAGATACCTTATAAAACTTGCGTCGCTTTCGCTGTCAGAGTCCGACGAGAAACTTATCGGCGCGTACCATCACGTCATAAGCGATATCGAAAGAATAGGCGACCATGCCGAAAACTTTATCGAGCAATCCGAAGAAATGGAGAAGGAAGGCATCAATTTTTCGGACGCCGCGGCTGCCGAGCTTAATCAGATGTACAACAAAGTGGTGAATATGTTCGACTTAAGCGTGCACGCTTTCTCTCACCGCGATTATGTCGTGCTGGAACGTATTTCCAAAATAGAGGAAGAAGTGGACGCGATGAAGGAGTCGTTGGGCGCAAGCCATATCGAAAGGCTTAATTCCGGCGACTGCGCCGTGGAAAGAGGAACTTATTTCTTTGCGGTTATTTCGGCTCTCGAGCGTATTGCAGACCATCTTATAAACATAGCGTTCTCCATTAAAAACCCGACGGGCTCTCAGTCCAAGAGGAAAGAACTTAACGAAGAAAAATAATTTTCGGACGGTGTTATTATGATATACGTTCTCGGAAGCATCAATATGGATATGGTGGCTAACGTGCCCTATATGCCCAAAAGCGGAGAAACTCTTTCCGCCGATAAGTTTTATACCAACCCCGGCGGCAAGGGCGCCAATCAGGCAGTCGCCATCGCCAAGCTGGGCGGAAAAGTCAAAATGATCGGCAAAGTGGGCAACGACGCTTTCGGAGCGCCGCTTAAAGAACATTTATCGGCGTTCGGCGTAAACGTCGATTTCGTCACCCGTGCCGAAACGAACAGCGGACTTGCCATGATAATCGTAGAAAAAGGCGACAACCGCATTATTCTCGATAAAGGCGCAAATTACGCGATTACGGAAAAAGACGTGGACGAAGGGCTTTTTGACGCGAAGGAAGGCGACGTTCTGGTCATGCAGCTGGAAATTCCGCTTGAAATCGTGGAGTACGCCGCGCGCCTTGCTAAAAGCAAAAATATGACGGTCGTTCTTAATCCCGCGCCCGCCGTAAAGCTTAACGAAAACCTGATGCAATACGTCGATATAGTTGCTCCCAACGAATCCGAGGCGGAAATTCTGACGGGCACTTCGCCTGCCGGCGACGTGGAAATCGCGCTTACCGTCAAAAAACTATACGCTTTGGGCGCAAAACGCGTAATTATAACTTTAGGCGGGCGCGGCTCGGTTATATCCGAGGGACAAACCATTACTTATATAAAACCGCGTAAGGTCAAAGTGGTGGACACCACTTCCGCGGGTGATACGTTTATCGGTGCTTTCGTGCTTAAGTTCGCGGGCGGAGCTTCCGCTGTCGAGGCGGCCAATTTCGCGTCCGTTGCGTCTTCCATAACAATCACGCGCGAGGGGGCGGCGAACAGTATTCCCACGCTGAAAGAAGTCCAAGAGGTTATAGACAGGGAAAAATGCTGAAAACCGAATTGCATTTTCACACATCGCCCGTAAGCGTTTGCTCGCGTCTTACGGCAGGAGACGCTGCGGAAAAATACTCGAAGTGCGGCTTTCAGGCACTTATGCTTACAAATCATTACAGCAGATCGAATATGGAAAGTACGGGCGCGTCCGAGAGGGAATGGCGCGAAAATTTCGTCAAAGCCTATTACGACATGAGGGAAGCAGCAAAGAATTACGGCATGCGCGTGTTTTTCGGGGCGGAAGTGACTTTGTTCGCGCCTTATTCGTCGTACATGCGCGAGAAATATTCCGCGGAATATCTCGCCGCGAATTATGCCGACTACATTATCGTCGGGCTTACCGAAAAGACGTTCCTTGAAACGCCGTTTATGTGCGACCTTGACTTAAAGGAACTGCATTCGCTGTGCGGCGACATCGGCGCGCTTGTAGTGCAGGCCCATCCGTTCAGGACCGAACAGAATCATTCGCTTAAAGACGTGGCTTATCTTGACGGACTGGAGATAAACGGTAATGTCGGATTTACCACCGCAAACGAAGAAAAAGTGCTTGACGTTGCGCAAAAAAACAATCTGATAGTCACTTGCGGCGGCGACACCCATTACGACTGGCACGTTTTAAGAAGCGCGACTTTTATTCCCGACTCGGTTACGGACAGCGTTAAGCTTGCTTCTTATCTTAAAAAGGTGCGAGTACCCGAATATTCTTTATCCGAACCTGACCCTTTTGCGCCTCCGCGTTGTTGACAAGCGCCGACTTTTTTGATATAATCCTATTTACCTGATATACAATTATAAAGGCATATACGGAGGAAATTATTTATGGATATTTTGGCGGAACTCAATAAAATAGCGGAAGAATATCGCGGAGAAGGCAATCTTAAAGAGGGCGACGCTTTTGCCGACCTCGGATTCGATTCCCTCGATAAAGTAGAGCTGGTGATGGCTATCGAGGAAAAATTCGGCATCACTTTCCCCGACGACCTCAAAATCGATACCGTGGACCAGCTTATCGCAAAAATCAAGGAACTTATGGCATAAAATCTTTATGAAGGGATTTATTCGCAATCAGATGGACGGCATGGCGGAAGAAAGCTATGCCGTTTTTCAAAAAAAACTTGTGTTCACTTCTTTGCCCGTGGAGGGGATAAGAATTCCGCGGCTGAGGGCGCTTGTTTCCGCCGCGGGGGAAGACGAGCGCCGCGCTTTCATGGACGGGTGCGAATTTTCCTCTTACGAAGAAGTGTTGGTTTACGGCTTCTGCGCGGGTAAAATCCGTGAAAAAGAAAAATTAAAAAAGGAAATCGACTTTCTTTTGCCGCATTTCGACAACTGGGCGCACGTGGACTGCGTTACCGCGTCGCTGTCTGCGATTAAACGCGACAGAGATTTTTTTCTCGGCGCGTACAGCGGTCTAAAAGACGCCGATGGAGAGTTTTACAAGCGTTTTCTTGCCGTAATGCTTATGGATTTTTATCTCGACGAAAAATACGTTTCCGTTGTGGCAGATATATATGCCGGGATAAAACAGGGCCTGTATTATACCGACATGGCGATTGCCTGGGGACTGTCCGTAATGCTGGTTAAGTTTCCCGAAATAGCGTTTCCGTTGTTGGAAAGAGGCGTTTTTTCCGATTTCGTAACCCTCAAAGCAATACAAAAGGCGATTGAGTCACGACGCATTTCCGAGGATATGAAATTAAGGCTTCGAGCCGTGAAAAACGGGGTTAAAGCATTAAAGTAAAAAAATTTAATAAAACCCTTGATTTTTGTTTAATTATATGCTATACTAACAAACAAGGTAATATTTTTACAATGATAAACAAGGACGACAATCAGGGCGACGTGCCCTTATCGGGCCGATGTAGGCTGAATAAATCGATCTTAAAGAGGGATATCCTTTAAGCGGCGTTTTTTGCGCGGCCTTTTTTTGTTGTAAAAATAAAATTTTCTGCCTTGAAAGGAGTAAAACTTTAATAAAGTATGGACGGTACACAAATAGGATTGTTGCTTGCGATAATCATACTCATCATGTTGTCAGGTTATTTTTCCGCTTCGGAAATGGCTTTTACGTCGGTCAATAAAATCCGACTGATGAACATGGAGGCAAACGGCAATAAGCGCGCGGGGGCTGTGCTGAGGGCTACGGAAAATTTCGATAAGCTTTTGTCCACCGTGCTTGTAGGCAACAACATCGTAAACATCACTTCCGCATCTATTGCAACGTTGTTTTTCGATTCGCTTATAAAGTCTGCAAATCTTGCCACCACGGTTTCTACCGTAGTCATGACGGTAGTCGTGCTGATTTTCGGCGAGATTACGCCTAAGCTTTTTGCCAAAGAAAAACCCGAAGCCTTCGCTATGCTTTTCTATCCTTTGTTAAAAATGCTTATGATAGTGCTTACGCCCATAAACCTTATTTTCAGCGGCTGGAAATGGTTGCTCAGAAAAATATTCAAGTTTAAAAAGACTTCCACCATTACCGAGGGCGAGCTTCTTACAATAGTGGAAACCGCCGAAAACGAAGGCGAACTTCAGGAGCACGAATCCCAGCTTATTCGTTCTGCCATCGAGTTCGAGGACCTTGACGTCAAGGATATCATGATTCCCAGGATCAACGTCATCGCCGTGGAGGAAAATTCGGACATGGAATCCGTTTACGACAAGTTTGTTCAGCACGGATTTTCGCGTATGCCCGTTTATGCCGAAAATATCGACGCAGTTGTGGGCATAATTCACGAAAAGGATTTTTACGCGCTGCTCCACGACGGCGGCAAGGACATCAAAAGCATTATTCAGTCTTCCGTCTGCGTGTCCTCCAGCATGAAAATTTCCACTGTTTTGAGAATGCTGCAAAAAGCCAAAGTACATATGGCTATCGTTGTCGATGAATTCGGCGGCACGGAAGGCATAGTTACGCTTGAGGATATCTTAGAGGAGCTTGTCGGCGAAATCTACGACGAACACGATGAAATCGAGATACTTTTCAAAAAAGTGGACGACAAGACGTTTATCGTTTCCGGTGACGAAAACGTGGAAGATATGTATGAAAAACTCGACCTTTCCGCACCCGACGACACCGAATCCACTACCGTCAGCGGTTATATTACCGAGCTTATGGATAAAATACCGCAAACGGGAGAAAAACTTACGTTAAAAGATATCGAAATCGAAGTCACAAAGGCCAGCGCGAAACACGTGCAGGAAGTCAAAGTCACGCTTTTAGAAAACGAGGAAGAAGAAAAGAACAGTAAAAACCGCTCCGACGAAGAAGAGGAAAGCAAGGAATAGTCTTATTCTTTGCTTGCGGCGCGCTCTTGATTGGTGATGACGCCGTAAAAAAATTTGTTTTAGCGGATAAATTTATAACTGTCTTTTGACCTGAGCAGATAAATTTTTTTCAGAAGGCTAATTTGTAAAAGTAAAAAAAAAGACCGCGGAATCGATTGTCCGCGGTTTTTTCGTTTCAAAAATATTTTTTATCGGAACGGCAGGATTGCTTTTTAAGTAAAGACCAAGTGTTTTATATGGCTTTAATCGGGAGTGGGCACCTGAACGTCGGTTTACATATAACAGACGGTTTAACCCGGAGTATTAAAGACAAATCAGTGTTCGAATTGCGAGTTGTAAAGGTCGGAGTAGAAGCCGCCTTTTTCAAGAAGTTCCTCATGCGTACCTTTTTCGATGACGTTGCCCTTGTTCATGACTAAGATGAGGTCGGCGTTTTTAATTGTGGAAAGCCTGTGCGCGACGATAAAGGAAGTTTTGTTTTCCATAAGTTTCTGGAACGCTTTTTGTATCCTTATTTCCGTGCGCGTGTCGATGGAGGAGGTTGCCTCGTCAAGAATAAGCATGGGCGGATGCGTAAGCATCACTCTTGCGATACACAAAAGCTGTTTCTGCCCCTGCGAGATGTTTCCGCCGTCGTCGCCCAGCACGGTGTCGTAGCCTTTTTCTAAGTGCATGATAAAATTATGGATATGCGCCGCTTTTGCCGCGTTTATGATTTCTTCTTCCGTTGCGTCCGCTTTGCCGTAGGCGATGTTGTCGCGCACGGTTCCTTTTTTAAGCCATGTGTCCTGAAGCACCATGCCGTAGCTGAGCCTTAATGATTTTCTCGTGACTTTATTTACCGGCGTGCCGTCCACGCGGATTTCGCCCGAGTCGGCGTCGTAAAAGCGCATCAAAAGGTTTATCAAGGTGGTTTTGCCGCACCCCGTGGGGCCTACGATTGCGATGCGCTGTCCGCTTTTAACCTTAAGCGAAAAGCCTTGTATAAGCGGATTGGTCTTGACGTAGGAGAAATAAACGTTGTCGATTTCCACGTTTCCTTTGACGTTTTCAAGCTCGTCAAAGTCTTTATCCGAAGGCTGGTCGGGCGCGGAAAGCAGCTCGAAAACTCTTGCCGCCGCCGCAGTCGCGGTCTGAAGTTCGGTAACTACGCCCGTTATTTCGTTAAAAGGCTTTGTGTACTGGTTGGCGTAGGTAAGAAAGCAGGAAAGCCCGCCCACCGTAAACGCGCTCATGCCCAAAACGCCTTCGCCTTTAATGACCAGATACGCGCCAAGTATACACACCGCTACGTAAACCACGTTGTTGACGAAACGCGTGCAGGGGTTTACGAGGGCGGAGTAGAACGCGGCGTTCTGTCCCCACACTTTAAGGTCGCCGTTTATGACTTCAAAACGTTCCCGGGCGCGCTTTTCGTAACCGAAAAGTTTGACTACGCGCTGATTGGAAAGCATTTCGGTGATAAGTCCGCTCAGTTCCCCGCGTTTTTTCGCCTGCATGGTAAACATATTATGACAGCCTTTCGCGATGAAGTAGGCGACAAACAGCGACAGGGGAGTTATTACCACTACCGCCACGGTGATAAGCCAGTTGACGGACAGCATAAAAGCAAGAGTGCCCAAAATGGTGACCACGCCGCTGAAAAGCTGGGAAAAGCCCTGAATAAGTCCGTCGGAAATCTGGTCTATGTCGTTTCCCACGCGCGACATAAGGTCGCCCTGGGAGTTGTTGTCGATATAGGAAAGAGGAACGTCGTTAAGTTTTTTAAAAGCGTATTGTCTTAAATCCCTTATAGTGCGGAAGGACGCAAAGTTTATGCACAGCGAGCTTAAATACTGCGCCACGACCGCCGCCGTAAGCAGAAGCGCGAGTATTACGGCGTTTTTGCCTATAACGCCGAAGTCCACGTTTCGTTCGCCTATGATGTAATCGATGGTGCGGCCTACTATTACGGGCGCTAAAAGAGTTGCGGCAATCTGCAGCGCGGAAAAGACAAGCGCCACGGCTATCACGGGAAGATAGGGTTTTGCGTAAACAAGAAGTTTTCCGATTGCCCCTTTGTTTTTCGGCTTAATTGCGGAGTTTTTCATTTCTCGGATTCCTCCTTGTTCTGGGAAGAACAGATTTCGCGGTAAACCTCGCAGGTTTCAAAAAGCTGTTCGTGTGTGCCCACTCCCGCGATGCGGCCTTCGTCCATGACGACTATAAGGTCGCAGTGTCTTACCGTGGTCGCGCGTTGTGAAACGGTGACGGTGGTCAGTCCCGTTTTTTCGCGCATGGAGGAAAGCGCTTTTCTCAGTTTTGCGTCGGTGGCAAAGTCCAGCGCGCTGGAGCTGTCGTCCAGAATGAGAATTTCGGGATTGGATACAAGCGCCCTTGCAACGGTCAGTCTTTGCCGCTGTCCGCCCGAAAGGTTTTTGCCGCCCTGAAGAATCTGTTTATCCAGCTTTTCGGGGAAAGCGTTGACGAATTCCGCCGACTGCGATACCGTTAAAGCGTTTTGTATTTCTTCGTCGGTGGCGTCGGCTTTGCCCCAAAGCATATTGTCGCGCACGGTGCCTGAAAACAAGACGGCTTTTTGCGGAGCCATGCTGATAATCGAGCCGATTTGCGCGCCGCTGTATTCTTTGACGTTTACGCCGAAAACACGGACTTCGCCTTCTGTTACGTCGTAAAGACGGGGTATAAGGCTTACAAGCGTGGATTTACCGCTGCCCGTGCCGCCCAAAACGCCTATGCTTGCGCCCTTTGTTACGGTAAGATTTATGTTGCTTAAAGAGGGGGACGGACTGTTGGCGTAATAAAAAGTCACGTCTTTGAATTCGATTGCGGGTTCGTTTTCGCGCGGGACGGCGCCTTTTCCCTCCGTCATGGAAGATTTTACGTCGAATACTTCGTTGATTCGCGCGGCGGAAGCGGACGCTTTGGTAAAGATGACGAGAAGGTTTGCAAACACCACAAGCGCGTTTAGTATCTGCATCATGTAGTTGACAAGCGCAATCACTTCGCCCTGAGTAAGATTTCCGTAATAAACCTGCTTGCCTCCGAAGAACAAAAGCGCGATTATCGCGACGTTCAGCACCGCATAGGTAAGGGGATTGAGAAGCGCTGACAGCGCACCCACCCGTATGGAAGCGCGGCTTAAGCTGTCGGCGGCGGCGTTAAAGGTGCGTTTTTCGCGTTCCTCCGCGCCGAACGCCCTTACCACTCTTGCGCCCGATAGATTTTCGCGGGTGTAAAGCGTCACGGTGTCCAGCTTGGACTGGACTTCTTTATATTTGGGCATCGTGGTAGTAAGAATTATAAACAGAATCCCTCCCACGACGACAGCTACGGCAAGGAAGATAAGCGACAGCTTAAGGTCGATTATCATCGCCATGACTATCGAGCCCACAATTATAAAGGGTGCGCGCGTGACCAGTCGTATAAACATCGCAACCGCCTGTTGCGTCTGGTTTATGTCCGCCGTAAGCCTGGTAATAAGGGAAGGGGTGGAAAACAAATCCAGCTCCCTGTACGAAAAAGTATTAACGTGGGCATAAAGCTCCCGCCTTAAATTGGTGCCGAAACCAAGCGACGCGCGCGAGGCGAAAAACTGCGCCGTAAGCGAAAAAGCCAGTCCTAAAACGCCCAAAGCGATTATAATCACTCCTCCCGTGATAAGCGCCGTGTAATCGCCTTGTTGGCCTTCAGGAATGGCAGTGTCTATTACCCACGCCACGACAAGCGGAGTAATCAGCTCGAACACCGCTTCGATAAGCTTGAAAAAAGGGCCCGAAACGGTTTTGAACCAATATCCTTTTAAAAATTTTATAAGTTTAAGCATATTTCTTTCCGTATTTTTAGTCTGGATTAAATTTTATCACAAAAACCCTTTTACGTAAACTTATTTTATGCAAAATTGTGTTATTCAGTGATTGACCTTATCGGCAAGGTCTGTTAAAATATACCAAAAGGAGAAAAGCATTTTAATGAATATCGTCAAATTGCTGCCCGCGGTTAAATCTCCCGTCTGGGGCGGGCATAAAATATCCGCATGGGGCAAAAAAGGCTGCAGCGGTAAAATCGGCGAAACGTGGGAACTTTCTTTTTTAAGCGAGGGGCCTTCGCGTATCGACGGCGGCGAATACGACACGGAGGAGCTTAAGAAAGTCGCGGATAAAGAAGACATAGGTAAAGCCGCAGAAAAATTCGGAAAATTTCCCGTTCTCGTAAAGTTTATCGACGCCGCGGCGGATTTGTCAGTGCAGGTGCATCCCGACGACGGTTACGCCCTGAAAGAAGGTCTCGGATACGGCAAGACCGAAATGTGGTACGTCATGGACGCGGAAGCCGGCGCCGGTATTTACCTCGGATTTAACCGCAACGTTACGAAAGAAGAAGTTTACGATATGGCCAAAAACGGTACTATAACCGATGCGCTTAACTTTATTCCCGTAAAAAAAGGCGACTCCTTTTTTGTAAAGGCGGGTGTGGTTCACGCCATAGGCGCAGGTGTTACGGTCGCGGAAATTCAGCAAAGTTCCGACCTTACTTACAGGGTTTTCGACTACAACCGTTTGGGTGCCGACAATAAACCCAGACAGCTTCACCTTGACGAGGCGCTTAAAGTAATGGATTTTTCCGCCTTTATACCGGATAAACCAGTCATGACTCAAGGGTCGCTGCAATGCGCGGATTGCGATTTTAAGCCGTTAAAGATAGCCGAATGTAATTATTTTTCCGTTTACAAGTGCCGCGGTAAAGGCGAATTTGTTTCCCCCCTCAGTTTTGTCGCCGTGATTTGCACTTTCGGAAGCGGAGAAATATGCGGTAAAGAAATTAAAAAAGGCGAAACGTTTTTCGTTCCTGCGGGAAAAAAGTTCAGCATGGACGGCGGCGCGGAGTATTTACTTGCGGGCGTGGGCATTTAAGACGTTTGCACAATAGGACAGTAAATGTTTATTTTGGCTTGGCAAGCGGTATTCGGCTTGCGCTGAATTAACCGTTTTGATAAATTTTAAATACTATAATAACAGATAGAATACGCGGCAACGCCGCATTAAGAGAGGATAAAAATGACAACGGAACAACTTGACTCGATCGCAAGAAAATTCGATATAGAAGGCGAAGTGATTTCTTACGCACCCTACGGCGACGGGCATATAAACGATACGTACCTTATCAACACAACGAAACGCAAGTACATATTGCAGCGCATCAACAATTCGGTTTTCAAAGACGTTGATTTGTTGATGGGCAACATCGAAAAGGTACTCAGTCACGCAAAAAAGAGCATCATTGCTTACGGCGGCGACCCCGAGCGCGAGACTATGACGCTGGTACTTACCAAGGACGGCGATAAGTATTACAGGTTCGGAGAAAAATATTACCGCGTTTATATCTTTATAGATAAGACCGTATCGCTTAATATGGCGCGTACCGACGAAGATTTTTACCAAAGCGGCGTGGGTTTCGGAAAATTCGCGCGGCTTTTAAGCGGCTTCGACGCGGACGAAATCCGCGACGTTATTCCCGATTTCCACAATACCCGCGTGCGTTTTGCCAATTTCGTGCGCACGCTTGAAAAAGACGTGCTCGGCCGCGCGGAGGAGTGCAAAAAAGAAATAGATTTCGTGCTTAAGCGGGAAGAGCTTTGCGGCAAGCTGGTGGATATGCTGGCTAGCGGCGAGATGAAAAGCCGCGTTACTCATAACGATACCAAGCTTAACAACGTGCTTCTTGACGAAAAAACGGGCAAAGCCGTTGCAGTCATCGACCTTGACACCGTCATGAAGGGAAGCGCTTGTTACGACTTCGGCGACTCGGTAAGATTCGGGTGCAGTACCGCTCTCGAGGACGAGGAGGACTTGTCTAAGGTTCATTTTTCTCTGCCCCTTTTCGAAGTGTATTCAAAAGGATTCCTGGGCGCGCTTGAAGGCGCTTTGACCGATACCGAGGTTAAGAATATGCCGCTGGGTTCCATTATGATGACGCTTGAATGCGGCATGAGATTTCTGACCGACTATCTCGACGGAGACAATTACTTCAAAATTTCCAAGGATAAGCACAATCTCATTCGCTGCCGCACTCAGTTCCGTCTGGTGGAGGAAATGGAGCGCGATTACGATAAAATGCTTGCTATTGTCAACAAGTACGCCTAATGCGTGCGTGACTTTTTGATATTTTCGTCGGTTTTTTCTGTCATTTTACCGTTGCGATTTGCTCTTTTCGGTGCTATAATATAAAAGACTTTTTAACTTAAGGAGTAATGTTATGGTAAATCTGGGCCAATCCACGGAAAACATTCTGGTAGCGGGACATCGCGGAATTTGCGCGTTGTATCCCGAAAACACAATGGTTTCATTTCGCGCCGCGCTTGAAGCGGACGTTGACAACATCGAGATGGACCTTAACGTCACGCGCGACGGCAGACTTGTCGTCATTCACGACACCACGCTTGACCGCACTACCGACGGAGAGGGCAAGGTGCGCGATTATACTTTCGACCAGATAAAGTCTTTCGACGCGGGCGCAAAGTTCGATAAAAAGTTTAAAGGCGAAAAAATACCTTCTTTCGAGGAATTTCTTGAGCTTGTCGCGCCTTCGCGCATTTCGCTTAACGTAGAGCTTAAGGATTATACTTTCGAGTGCGCCGATAAAGCAGTGGCTCTGCTGCTTGAATACGGATTTAAGGACAGGTTTGTCATAACTTCTTTCGACGCCAACATCACGCAGTACGTCCATCAGGTGCTGGGCTTTCCCACGCAGGGCTTTCCTCTCGACAAAATGCACAACGCTTCCAACGACACTTACAAGCATTTGTCTGCCGTCGGCATGGGCAGTTGGTGGATAGACCGGTCGCTTTCCGCCGCCGAATTCCGTAAAATGGGCATCGATTATTGGACGTGGTGCCCCGATACCGAGGAAGAAGTCATTCGCCATATCGCCGCGGGCGCAAGCCTTATGACCTGCAACAATCCTTTTCCCGCGCTTAAAGTGCTTAAGGAGAGGGGACTGCACAAGTAATTCTCGCGACAAAATAAATTTTTTGTCCGTGAAAAATTGCTTTTCGTTTGTTTTAAGTTTTCAGTAAAAAACCTGTGATTAAGCGACTTGAATTAAAAAACCTTGATTTATAAAGCTGCGCGTAAAATCTTTCCGTCAACCCTGTTGTTTTGACAGTGCTTTTGCGGATTTATCCTCTTTATGCGTAAAATCAAAAAAATTTCGGTTTTGTTCTGCAGCTGAGATAAATCGATTCGGAAAGTTGTTTCAGGGGCTTTAACCAAAAGCATCTTAAGGTTGAGTAAAGAATTTAAAAGTATTTATTAATAAAAAAGGGCGGAGGAGTAAAAATCCTTCGTCCTTTTTGCGTAAAAAGACTTTACATACTGCGGTTACAGTAAAGCCTTTTGTAAATGTTGGAAGTAGAGGGGGTAAGCAGCATGTATTCGTCTTTGGAAAGGCTGTTGAAATCCGCGCCGAAGCAGGAACAGTATTCTTTTATCAGCGGCAAAATTTCGCTTTTGTCGGCGTTGGTCTTTACGTCCACCTGAGGAGGAAGGTCGCGCGGCATACTGCGCGTGCGGATGTAAATTTTACCGCCGTACTGACCGGTCGCGCAAAACGCGCCTACCGGGCAAACGTTTTCGTATCCGATTCCAAGCACAAGAATAATGCCGCCCGCCTGATATTCGCCCAGAAAGTCGCCCGCTTTGCCGCCGATTATGATTTTCGGGACGTGACTGCCGTATTCCTTCATGTGGATGCCCACACGGAACCCCGCGTCGCCCTCCACCATAATAGTGCCGCCGCGCATGGCGTAGCCTATGGTGTCGCCCGCGTGCCCGAATACGGTAATAGAACCTGAATTCATGGTGTCGCCCGCGGCGTCCTGTGCGTTTCCGTAAACCTTGACCAAGGTGTTGCTGAGGTACGCGCCCAAAGCGTTGCCAGCTACTCCGTAAATCAATATTTCCTTGTTTTCCGCTCCGCTTGCGATATAGCGCTGCCCGAGTACGTTTCTTATGATTATTTTTTTGTCGCTGCTTGCTTTGACTAGGGCGTTAAGCCGGTCGAACAGCATATTTTCGGCGTTGATTTCCATTTTCGTGCTCCTTTAATAATCAATTTATCGGTCAGATTTATCGGTCGAGTTTTTCTTGTCGAACCGATTGCGGGAAGAAAACCAGCTCGGGTAAAGCGGTCATTGCCTTAAAGTCGACGGTGTCAAGCGGCACGCGCTCCCTTATCAGCGACAGTAAAATTCCCGCGCGGTCGTAATTTCCTATAAGCATAAAGCCTGTTAAAAGGTTGTCTTTGACGAAAAAGCGTTTCATGAAGTTTTCACCCTTTACTTCAGTCATTTCGCCTTGCGTGCTTCCTGCGGACAAAACGTGCAAACCGAAAAATCCTATGGAGTTAAGCGGCAGAAGATTGCATATTTCTCTGTCCTCGCCCGCCATATTATAGCCCGCGACTTCGCCCTGGAAATATGCGTTCGGAAGTACCGCCATTACCTTTTCGGTACCGCTGCTTGCGTCAAAGCTTACCGTGCAGTCGCCCGCGGCGTATACGTCGGGTAGGGAAGTGCGCTGTTTTAAGTCGGTTACTATACCGCGGTTTATCTTGCCGCCCGCGTCCGCGATTAAAGCCACGTTGGGTTTTACGCCTACGGCGGTTACCACAGCGTCGAATTCGATTTTCAGTCCTCCGTCCGTTACGCAGTAATTTTCGTAAAACTCCTTGACTTTGTCTTTAAGCACAAGCTTTACGCCCTTTTCTTCGATTTTTCTTTGTACCGGGTCGGCGCATTCTTCGTCGAGAACGGAGGAAAGCACTCGGTCGGCAAGGTCGATGACAGTTATGTTCCGCGTGATGTCGTAGGCGCCTTCCATGCACTTAAGTCCGATTAATCCCGCGCCTATAATCAGCAGTCGGGTATCGGGATTAAGCGCGGCTTTCAGTTTTCGTGCGTCCTCTATCGTGTAAAAGGTAAATTTTTCGCGTACGGAATCAAGTCCGGGTGTGGGCGGCACGAACGGGACTGAACCCGTTGCCACCAGAAGTTTATCGTAAGATACGGTTTTTCCGTCGGAAAGATATACTTTTTTGCTTTCCGCGTCGATTTTTTCCGCTTTTACGCCGTCTTTTAGATCTATATTCAGTTTTTTGTAAAAATCATCGGGGCGGTAGGGAAGAGTTTCGTCGTTGGTTACGCCCTGCAGATAGTACGATATCAGCGGACGGCCGTAAGCCGGACCTTTTTCTTCCGAGATTATCGTCAAAGAACCTTTTTTGTCTTTCTTTCTTATCGCCTCCGCCGCCGCAATGCCCGCGGTGGAGTTACCTATAATGACATATTTGCTCATTTTTTAACGCTCCTCGTAAACTATGGCGCGGTTGGGACAGTGCTGTACGCAAGTGGGTACGCCGCCCGTTTTAAGACAAAGGTCGCACTTTTTGACGGCTTTTCCCTCGTCCAATCTTATCGCACCGAAGGGACACACAAGCACGCAGGTGTGACAGCCCACGCACTTTTTTTCGTCTACAATCACCGTGCCGTCCGCTTGCTTGCTAAGTGCGCCCGCTATACAGCTTTTTACGCATATCGCGTCGTCGCAGTGGCGGCAGGCAACGGCAAAAGTAACTTTGCTTTTTTCCTCCACGACTATGCGCGGAACGGGCGGTTTTGTAAGGTTAAAGGCGTCGGGCATATATTTTTCGCCGCTGTGAGCAAATGCGCACCAATACTCGCAAAGCCTGCACCCTAAACATTTGTCTTCGTTAACGTGTACTTTTTTCATCTTCGTAACCTCTTTTTATTCGCCCGCGTGTTTGATGCCCAGAATGTCCAGCTCCTTCTGCGTAAGCCCTATGCCGCGCAGCATAAGCCTGTTTCCTCTCAACGCTTCGATGGAGTTGATGCCCATACCGCCCATCATTTCCTTGATTTCGTGCGTCCATGCCGTCACAAGGTTGACAAGCCGCTTGTATCCCGTGTCGGGATTAAGCCTTTTGTAAAGGTCGGGATTCTGCGTGGCAATGCCCCAGTTGCATTTTCCCGTATGGCAGGAGCGGCAAAGGTGGCACCCTAGCGCCAACAGGGCAGGAGTAGCTATATACACCGCGTCCGCACCCAAAGCTACGGCTTTTACCACGTCCGCGCTTGAGCGGACCGAGCCGCCTACGACGACGGACACGTTGCTTCTTATGCCTTCTGCGCGCAGTCTTTCGTCCACGGACGCAAGCGCAAGTTCTATGGGTATTCCCACGTTATCCCTTATGCGGGTAGGAGCAGCACCCGTGCCGCCCCTGAATCCGTCGATGGCGATGATGTCGGCGCCGCTTCTTGCGATACCGCTTGCAATGGCGGCAATGTTGTGTACCGCCGCTATTTTTACGATTACCGGTTTTTTGTAGTCCGTCGCCTCTTTAAGCGAAAATACAAGCTGGCGAAGGTCCTCTATGCTGTAGATGTCGTGATGCGGCGCGGGGGATATGGCGTCGGAGCCTTCCGGAATCATTCGCGTTTTAGCTACGTCCGCGCCAATTTTCGCGCCCGGGAGATGTCCGCCGATGCCCGGCTTTGCGCCCTGACCGATTTTGATTTCTATCGCCGCACCCGCGTTGAGATAGCGCTCGTGCACGCCGAATCTTCCCGACGCCACCTGCACTATGGTGTTTTTGCCGTATTTGTAAAAGTCCTCGTTAAGGCCGCCTTCGCCCGTGTTGTAGTAAATGCCCAGTTCCTCGGCGGCGCGGGCAAGACACTCGTGCGCGTTTTTGGAAATGGAGCCGTAACTAATCGCGGAAAACATTATGGGCGTTTCCAGTTTAAGCCCGGGGTATTGGCGTATTACGGGTTTTCCCGTCTTGTCGTAGGAAACGTCCTCGCTCTTTTTCCCCAGGTAGGTGCGCGTTTCCATGGGCTCGCGCAAGGGGTCTATGGACGGGTTCGTCACCTGGGAGGCGTTTATAAGCATTTTATCCCAATAGACGGGATACGCTTTTGGAGTGCCCATGGAGGAGAGAAGCACTCCGCCCGTTTCCGCCTGAGCGTATATGTCCTTTATTACGCTTTCGGTGTAGTTTGCGCCGGGCTTAAAGCAATGGTCGGTTTTCACTATTTTCAAAGCGCGCGTGGGGCAAAGCGTGACGCATCTGTGACAGTTCACGCATTTTGTTTCGTCCGCAAGCATTTTGCCGCGCCGCTCGTCAAAGAAATGCACTTCGTTGGCGCACTGTCGTTCGCATACTCTGCAGGTTATGCATCTGTCGTAATTCCTGACTACTTCATAGTCGGGCTGTAAATATTCGATTGCCATATTTTATTTCTCCAAAGTCGCAAATATCGGTTCGCCGCCGCCGGGGCTCCAGATGCGGTCGGGCTTATTGCAGATTGCTTTAATCGCGCACTCTTCGCTTGCCACGAAAAGCACGTCGTCTTTTTCCGCCGCCACCATGCTTCTCAGCTTCAGCCTGTCGTTAAGCGCCATTATTCCGTCTTTGAATCCGAGAATTATACTGAACGGTCCCGTTATGAGAAGTGAGGAAAACGCTTTTCTCAGCGCGGTAAGTCTTTCGCGCTCGGGCGGGGCAAGCTGTTCTATCTGCTGCCAGAAGGGCGGCGCGATTACGCGAGCGGTGTCTTCAAGCGACAGCCCCTTTTTTCGGTTAAGAAAATCTATTATGTAAGTTATTACTTCCGTATCGGTCAAAAGCGTGCATTTATAGCCGTAGCTTTCGATATATCTGCGGTTCGCGTCGTAACTTGATATCTCGCCGTTATGCACTATCGTGTAGTCAAGCAGGGAAAAGGGGTGCGCGCCGCCCCACCAGCCGGGAGTGTTGGTGGGATATCTTCCGTGCGCAGTCCATGCGTGGCCTTTGTATTCGTCCAGCCGATAAAATTCTCCCACGTCCTCGGGGTAACCCACCGCCTTGAATACTCCCATGTTTTTGCCGCTGGAAAATACATAAGCGCCTTCTATGCCGATATTTATGTTTATGACGCATTTGACCACAAACTCCTGTTCCTCCAGCTGGGAGGAGGCAAGCTTCGTGGGCAGCGGCGAAACGAAATACCGCCAGATAAGCGGCTCGTTCACGATATTTTTGTGCTTGCGCGTGGGAATACGCGAAAGGTTGACTATGTCGAAATGCTCGTTAAGAAACTGCTCGGTTTTTTCGCGCGCTCTCATGTCGTTGTAAAAAACGTGCAGGGCGTACTGGTCCTTGTACTCGGGATAAATGCCGTACCCCGCAAAGCCGCCGCCCAGTCCGTTGGAGCGGTCGTGCATGCAGGCTATGGACTGAACTATTCTGTCGCCCGACACGCGGTTGCCTTTTTTGGAGAAAAAGCCGCTTATGGCGCAGCCCGACGGTATTCTGACTTTGCCTTCTAAGTATTTTTCAGGGATGTCTTTCATGGTGAAACGCTTCCTTTTCGGATTAAAATACAAAAAAAAGGCGTCGCAAAAAAATGCGACACCTTTGTCATCGATAAAATACTAACACACCTTTGCCGCTTTTGTCAAATGAATTTTAAAATTTTTTTTTCACCAATCAATATGTTTTTTTTCGGCTGAAATCGCGTTTTTTTCGGTTATTCTGTTTTTGTGCGCGAAAAAAGGTTTTTGCGTGCGCTTTTCCTCGTTCGCCCGTTTTTTACGGCGGATTTATAGTACCCTTGGCGCAAACGTTTTTTTCGCTTGACTTTTTTTGCAGTGTGTAATTTGCTTTTTTTATGGCTTTATTACTTTGAAAATCGCGTTAAATCGATTTTTTTTAATAAATTCTACGCGGCGATTTTCTTTACATTCGGAGTTTTTGATGATAAAATATCGGACAAACGGAGGATTGCTTTATGGCGGACAATACTTGGCAAAAGGAATTAAAACGCGCCACGGACAATATCGGCGCGGTAAGGACTGACGTATATCTTGTAAAAAAATGGCAGGCGGCATGGATTCTGGGATTTGCCTGCATCATGCTTATAGGCCTTATCATGCAGCTTGTCACCGCGAATTTAAACGTGCGCGCCGTGGGGCTTATCCTTGTTCTGGTCGGAGCCGTTGCAATCGTAGCCGTTTATCTTATAATGCGTTATCGCGGTCCGCTTAATTATACCACTTATTATTACCGCTCCAAAGAAGGTGCGGAATTCGTTTTGCAGGTCATAAGCCGCAAGTGGATTATTCTTTCCTCGGGCGGAACGACTCTCGAGTACGACCGCCGCGACGTCAAAAGACGCGACGGCCTTTACGGAACGGCTCACCCATGGGACTGGTTCAGGTCCGCTTCGTTCCTTAGCGCGGAAGATAAGGGGAAAGACAGACGTTTTATCGGGGTTTATAATACGAACGGCGTCGACGCAAAGGCAATGCTGTCCGTAAGAAATTCGGTAATCGACTATGCGGAAGCGGGAGGGGTTCGTATGCGTTATTTCGACGTCAACGCTTTGCACGGCAAAGTTACCGTTCCGCCCAAGCTGTACCGCGCCGCCCTAAAAGCGGGCATAAAAGTCGGGAATGCGGAATTTATTCAGCCCGCGTCAGAAGTAAAATAAGTCTGATATAAAGCATTCATTCGTTAAAAAAGGCTGAAAAACGGATTTCAGGCGAATTTCTGTCCGCTTACGTAAGTAACTTAAAGTTACTTCGCTGACAAATCCGCAGGTTTTGCCGCATAATCGCTTACGCCTTTTAAAAAATTGCGAAAATGCACAAATGCCGATTATAAAAAAGTTGACAAGCTTTTCGGAATAAGATATAATTTAGTGGTTAGTCGGGTTGCCGCCGTAATGCTGCGGCTGTCGGCAAATTTTTGCGGGGAGGCCTTATATGAAACTTATCTGTAACGGTAGCGATTTAGCTGATGCAGTCGGCAAAGTTTACAAGGCTGTATCCGCGCGCACGACTAATCCCGTTTTAGAGGGAATTAAAATCAAGGCGGAAAACGGTACTCTTAAGCTTACCGCCACGGATTTAGAGCTGGCTATCGAGAAAATCATCGTCGCCGACGTCAAAATCGAGGGCGAAACCGTTGTTCCAGGCAGGTTTTTTGCAGAGTTCGTCAAAAAGCTCACTCAGGAGCAGATAGAGCTGTCGTTAAACGAGGCTAATCGGCTTAAGATTAAGTACACCGATTCGGAAGGGGAGCTTCAGTGCTTGAACGCCGACGATTACCCCGAGGTTAAGGAGCTTTCCGACGCGCAAAAGTTCGTCATCGTCAAAAACGAGTTTAAGGACCTTGTCAATAAAGTCGCTTTTTCCGTCGCCACCGACGACGCCCGCCCCATGCTGAAAGGCGTTCTTCTGGAAATCGACGAGGTAACGCTTACCGCCGTCGCGCTTGACGGTTACCGCATGGCTAAATGCATTAAACCCATCGAGAAAACTTCGGCTATGATGCACGCCCTTGTGCCGGCACGCTGCTTGACGGAAATTTCAAGACTTATCGACGATTCTACCGACCCCGTGGAAGTCTGCATCCAGAAAAATTACCTTTCCGTGGATTTAGAGCATACCCGCATCACGACCAGACTTCTGGACCTTGATTTCATCAACTACAAACAGATTATTCCCGCTTATTTCGAAACCATTGCTACGCTTCCCAAGGACCAGTTCGAGGCGGGACTCGAAAGGGCGATACTTCTTTCCCGTTCCGACAAAAGCAACCTCGTGCGCTTCGACCTCAGGGAAAACGTTATGCAGCTTTCAAGCAACAGCGAAATCGGCAACATTACCGAAAAAATCTTTATCAAGCTTGATGGCAAAGACCTTTCCATCGCTTTCAACGCACGTTATTTTACGGAAGTTTTGCGTTATATCGACAGCGAAAGCATCATGATTAAGTTTACCGACTCCGTTTCGCCTTGTATCATCGTTCCCACCGGCGCACTTGAAGATTTTATGTACCTTATCCTGCCTGTGAGAATACAAAACTAAATAATAAAAGCACCCGCGCATTACCCGCGCGCTTGTGCTGATGTGGCTCAGTTGGTAGAGCAGCTGATTCGTAATCAGCAGGTCGGGGGTTCAAGTCCCCCCATCAGCTCCAGAAAAGTACCGTTCGGAAGTGGACGGTATTTTTATTTATGACATGAGTCCCGACCGTGCTTCATACGACGCGCCTTAAAAAGCGGCGCGATTCGTAATACTCGCATGCGCTCGTGGCGTTCGCGTTCGCTGTGCTTCCGCTCGGCTGAACAGCAGGTCGGGGGTTCAAGTCCCCCCATCAGCTCCAGAAAGACAAAAATTGGCGAAAAAGTGGGTTAAAAAGTCAATTTTTGCGAGGTCAGGCGCAAGGCAGACCTCATTTTTTTGCGATTTTTCCGAACTGATGTTTAAAGTAGGGTATGAAGTAGGGACGAAGTAGGGATTTTTTTAATGCTTCTTCAGCTTTTCGGCAAGGGTTTTGGCGTAATCCCAAACTGGGGAAGAGCCTTGTGCCATAGTATGGGTATATGTGTCCATAGTCATGGCAAGCGTGGCGTGTCCCATCATGTCCTGAATAAGCTTGTCAGGTATACCCGCGCGGTAACACATTGACGAAAACGTGTGCCGCGTAGAGTGTACGGTTACGTTGCTTAATCCCGTGCGAGCTATGGCGCGAGTAAACGCAAGCTTTACGGAGTTATAACTGAAACAACCGAAAAATTCTTTGCTTTCGTTATACGCAAACGTCTTTGTAATCAAATCCGGGCAATATGGGACATAACGTACTTTATCCGTCTTTGTCGTGTTCAGGATTTCGCCTTTTGCGTTCATTTCCTTACATACGCGGATTTTATCGTCATAAAAGTCGGACGGGTAGGACAGGGCAAGAAATTCGCCTATTCGCAAGCCCGTACAGCATAAGAAAAAGAAAACCGCTTTATACTTGGGCGAAAGTGTTTCAAGCATGGCGTTTTGCGCCGCAAAGTCGTAGCAATCGCGGTGTTTTGTCTTGTGCCTGGGACGAACAAGCGGGGCGCAGGGGTTTTTCTGTATTAAACCGTTATCCACCGCACGGGTTAAACAACCGTTTATAATGTCGAAAACTTTTTGGCGGGTATTGCTTCCCTTTATTGTATTAAGCAGATTTTCCACGTCGTCCGCAGTTAAGCGTTTAATCGGCTTATCGCCCAAAACGGGGAGAATAACGCGCGAGAGATAGTCTTGTATGGATTTAAGAGATTGCGCTTTATTTCCTGCCTTATAACGTTCAATCCAGCGCGGAGCCCACGTTTTAAGCGTTTCCACGGGAGCACGCTTTATGCGTTTAGGCAATAAAGCTTTCATTTTTTCAAGACATTCCGCTTGTGTTTTTGCCGTTACGGATACTTGTTTTCCGTTTATAAAAACACGTCCCTCGTAAAAAAGCGTATATCCTTTTTTTGTCTTGCGTTGGCGTTTGCGTAAAGAACCTTGACCATATTTTAAAATCGGCGGCAAGTCTATTGCACCTCCTTTATTTTCCGTCGCCGCCTCGTTTTTTACAGATAAATTATGTAGTGCGTTTTGAGTTTCTTCAATCGTCAATGTTTTTTTGGGTTAAGAAATTAATTAACTCTCTTTTGTATGGTGTAATAAAATATATCAAGGAATCTCGTTCCGATTGCGTTAATAGGCTCATTAAGATTATAATTACGTCGATAATTTTACTTTTTTCTTCTTCGTTCATAAATATTATTCTTTTTTAATTATAAAGAAATTATACAATGTCAATGAAAAAGGCGGAAGAGATTAAATAGATTTTAAAGGTTTTTGCTCATTCGGATAGTATTTAATTTTTTTCTTTTATCTTGATAAAGTATTTAATATTTTTCAAGAAACTGTAAAAGCAAAAATAAAAGAGTGGGCGGACCAAAATTTTTCTCAATATAACGTGGAGGTTTATTATGACGAGTGATGGAAATGACAAACTTATGGCACAGTTGGATGAAAACGAAAAAAAACTAAATGAAGCTAAAAACAGAAATGAATATTTTGCGCTTAGGAAAGAAAGGGGAAAATCATTATGGACCTATTTAATTCCGGATATATAGTAAAAGATGAACTGGATGTTTTAAAGACCCCAATATTTAACAATGATTAACAATTGAGTTTAAACAAAGGAACCATCAAAGCGCCTCTACACGGTGCTTTTTTCATGCAAAGAAAGGGAGGTTGAGCCATGTGGCGCTAAATGAAAAACAGAAAGCGTTTGCTGAGTATTACGCCGCGTGTCTTAACGAAAAACTTGAGTTGAAAATAAACAAAAAAAGCGCAGTTCGTAAATAATGAAATGCGCTATTTTAATATTTAGTTTTGAATTAAATGAGTCAGTCGGAGTTTTTTTCTTCTTTTACTTCTTCGATTTCCGCTTTGTAACACTCTAATGCGACGGAATTGCCCGCTTTTTTGTAGGGGACGGTAAAGCCCTTATCTAAAGACATAACTTTATAAATTTTATTGTCGCGCGACAAGTGCGAGCCTTTTTTGACTTCCGATTCTGCTTTGAAAAGGGTTCCGTCGCCGTCTTTTCTCATAAGCAGCATTTTTCCGTCGTCGGATACGACTGCGTAAATATCTCTGCCCGTCTTTACGTCGGTAAATCTTTCGGATTCCTCTTCGAAAAGTTTATTTAAAGCGTTAATCTGCTGCTGTTCTGCAAAATAATTGCTTACGGTGTCGGCGGTATCGCGGAAAAACTTTTTGCTTTTATTCCAAAACTTTTTAAAAAACTGTTTTACGTTTTTGAAAACGTCCTCGTTTTTAGTGTCGCTTTCGGTTTTATCGGTTTCTTCGGCGTCCACTTCCTTAATTGTTTCCTCATTTTCTTCGGCGGAAGCAGAGCCGTTATCTTTTTCCGCTTTCGTATTTTCGGATTGCGGGCAGGAATCGGGATTTAAGTTTTTGTTTTCTTCGTCCATCGTTAATCTCCTTTACGGATAAACTGTAAGCCAATTATATTACGTTATCTTTATTATGTCAATATCGGCTTAATTAGATTCGCATTAATTTCAGATTAAAAAGAAAGTCGTGTCAATCTGTCCCGCCGTAATTTCTGCTTTTTTGAAAACTTAACGTAACGCTTAAAAAGTTATTTCCCGATTTACTTATATTTATTTATGAAAACCGTCAAACCTGTTTATTTTGCGGTGCGCGGGGATATCTGCGATAATATTATCAACGACCGCCGACAGAAAAAATATTGTTTTTTTTGTAAAAAGCGTTGACAAATATAAAAACAAAGCATATAATTATAACAGTTGAGCAGTTGTTCAACTGTTAAAAATAATAAAACGAACGCGGAAGGAGGTTTTTACATGCCTGACGAAAAAGTATTATGCGAGCAGTGCGATGACGACGTGGTACACAGCGGAGCGGTTGAAAGGGTAAGAAAAGCAATGCCCGACGAAGAGACGCTTTACGACACGGCGGAGCTTTTCAAGGTTTTCGGGGATTCCACGCGCACGAGAATACTGTCGGCGTTGTTTATAGAAGAACTTTGCGTATGCGACATAGCGGAACTTTTGTCCATGACGAAATCCGCGGTATCGCATCAGCTGAGGATTCTCAGACAGACAAAAGTGGTAAAGTCGCGAAGAGAAGGGAAAGAGGTATTTTACTCGTTGGACGACGACCATATTTTCAAGATATACAAAATGGCAATCGAACATTTGTCCGAATAGGTGTAAAAAAATAAATTTTTCCGTTTGACTTTTTTTTAACGTATGCCTGTTTTAACCCGCGTAAATTACGGCTTAAAAGGGGAACGCCCGATAAAATGCAAACGGAAATCTGCCCTTCGAATCATAAGAATTCAAACGGGCGCTAAAAGCAAGATAAAGGAGTTTGGTTATATGAAAAAGGTATTTAAGTTAGTCAATCTGGATTGTGCCGATTGCGCCGCCAAAATGGAGCGGAACATACGTAAAATAAAAGGCGTAAAAGAAGCCAGCGTCAGTTTTATGAGCCAAAGAATTACGCTTGAAGCCTCCGACGAGGAGTTCGATAATATCGTACGCGAAGTCGAGCGGGTCATGAAAAAAACCGAGCCCGAATGCAAACTGGTTTATTAATCGCAATATATCGGGAGCTTTATTTATGTTAGTGAAAAAACGCAAAGTCAGTTACGGGCTTATAAGAGTCGTTGTCGCCGCAGTGTTGTTTGCCGCGTTTTTTGCGGTTTATCATTTTGCGGAACTTAACCGTTATATAAATCTTGCGTTGTTTATGGCGCTTTATCTGTTTATAGGCGGGGACGTGGCGTGGAAAGCGATTAAAGGACTTTTTAGCGGTCACGTCATGGACGAAAACCTTCTGATGTTTATCGCAAGCGCGGGCGCGTTTGTGGTGGGAGAATATCCCGAAGCGGTAGCCGTAATGCTGTTTTATCAGGTAGGCGAGCTTTTTCAGGGTTATGCTGTAAGAAAGTCGCGTGCGTCTATTGCCTCGCTTATGGATATTCGTCCGGACACCGCAACCATTTTAAGAGAGGGTAAGGAAATCGTCGTAAGCCCCGAAGATGTAAAAACGGGCGAAATCTTAGTCGTCCGCCCGGGCGAGAGGATTCCGCTTGACGGTACGGTTATCGAAGGGGTAAGCACGCTTAACATGACCGCTCTTACGGGAGAGTCGCTGCCCAAAGACGTTTGCGCGGGCGACTCTGCGGTATCGGGTGCGCTTAATTTAAACGGACTAATAAAAATCAGGTGTGAAAAAGAATACGGCGAGTCTACCGTCGCGCGCATACTCGACCTTGTCGAAAACGCGTCCGCGAAAAAGGCTAAAGCGGAAAACTTTATTTCGCGTTTCTCCGCGGTCTATACGCCCGTGGTAGTGCTTGCGGCGCTTATCTTGGGAGTTTTGCCCCCGCTTATCATTGCATACAATGATTGGTCGGTCTGGTCGGACTGGATTTACCGCGCCCTGACTTTCCTGGTCGTGTCCTGTCCATGCGCGCTTGTTTTAAGCGTTCCGCTGTCCTTTTTCGGCGCGATAGGCGGTGCCGCCAAGGCGGGAATTCTCATAAAAGGCGGCAATTACTTCGAGATTCTGGATAAAACCGATACCGTTATCCTGGATAAAACGGGAACCGTTACCGAGGGGAGCTTTGCCGTTAAACAGGTAATTCCCCAAGACAGGCGGGACGAAATTCTTTCCGCCGCTGCCGTTGCCGAGAAAAATTCGCTGCACCCCGTGGCTAAATCCGTTTCCGCCGCCGCGCCCAAAGTCGAAAGCGAAGGCTACGCGGTTACCGAAAAGGCGGGAATGGGCGTGATTGCACAAAAAGAGGACGACGTTATTGCCGCCGGAAACGAGAAACTCATGCGCTCTTTGAATGTGGATTTTGTTCCCGGCGATGAGGCGGGCACGATTGTTTACGTCGCGCGTAACGGAAAATATCTCGGCAGAATAGTAATCGGAGATACCGTCAAAAAGGATTCCGCGGCGGCGATTAAGGAACTGAGGGCAAACGGAGTCAAAACGGTTATGCTTACCGGCGACAACGAACAAACTGCCGCGTCCGTTGCAGCGGAAGTGGGGGTGGACGAATATAAATCCGAATTGCTTCCTCAGGACAAAGTTACCCAAACCGAAAAATATCTCGGGCGCAAAAATAAAACCGCGTTCGTGGGCGACGGCATAAACGACGCGCCCGTTCTCATGCGTGCGGACGTTGGGGTAGCCATGGGAGGAATAGGCAGCGACTGCGCGATAGAGGCGGCGGACGTGGTTCTGATGCACGACAACCTTTCTTCGTTTCTTAAAGCAAAGCGCATAGCAAAAAAGACAATGCGCATCGTGCGCGAAAACATAGTCTTTTCGCTGGGCGTAAAGGCGGCGGTACTTATTTTAAGCGCATTAGGACTTGCGGGAATGTGGCTTGCCGTTTTTGCGGACGTGGGAGTGGCGGTCATTGCAGTGCTTAATGCCATGCGCATGCTGCGCGCGCATAAACTGTGAATTAAAAAACGGCGGCGATTAATTCCGAAAAAGTAAAACGGTTGCTTAAAAAATTTTGACCGCTTCGGAAACTAAACGCCGAAAATCAGCAAAAAAGGTTTTTTTTGCGGTAATGTACTAAACGGGCAATCGATATTGTTTTCATTATAAGTAAATCGATGTAATCCTTGTTTAACGCGATGTTAAAAGAACAAAAGCACGGTTTTTAAGCCGCGCTTTTTGCTTTTGTCAGATTTATTTTGTTTCGGGATTAATTTAACTGAAAACTTAAAGAAATGTATTATTCAAACAAAAAACATACGTTAAACGCCCTTTAACTCGTATGCTTTATTTTCAGGTCAAGGTCATAATAATCGACTGGGGAAAATCCCCGAAGTTTTTGCCGAAAAGGTTAATGCCTCCGCGATGAACGGCGTCGGGCTTTACTCCTATCGAAAACTTGATATAAGGTTGATTTGTAAGGGACAAATCGTTGAAAGTGACGGCTTTGTTTACAAGAACGTTGTTGTCGAAAACTCCTTCGGCGGTCACGTTAAATCTTTTAAGTTGTCCGAACTGCGTACTCGTTACCGGCCAGTAGTCGGGCGTGAATTTGCCGCGGCGCCCGCCGTAATCGCCCGGCGAAGTGTAAGTGGCTATTTCCACGTCGTTTATTAAAACGGTTATGTCGCTGGGCCAGTTGTTGCGGTAGTAGACCGCCTCCGAACACGCCTCTAAAGAAAAGGATATGGCGGAAAAGTTTCTTTTTTTCATGAAGTGGTTGGGAAACATATACGTTATAAAACCATGGTCAAACCAAAGCAGTTCCGCGCCGATTCGCTCGGGCGAGAAAAATACGTTGGGGTTGTCAAAGGTTTCTATGGCGGCTTTTTTACCCGCCATTCCGCAGGGAGCAGTGATGTCGCAACCCGTAAACTGTCCAAGCGGCATTTCCACGCTTAGTTCCTTATTGACGTTTTCGGGATACGGAGGGTCATCGAATTTGACGGTAGCGGACATGACCATTTTAGAGCATATTTTGACGTGTCCTTTGGGCCCCGGCTGATAGTTTACGAAGATAAGCTGTGCTTCCGCAAGTGCGTCGATGTGTTTGGAAACCGACGAGATGGGCATATCGAGAGCTTTGCTTATTTCCAGAAGGTTCATGGGCTGATACTGCAAAAGCGCAAGCACTTTAAGCCTGTCCGCAGAAGAAAGGGCGCGCCCCAGCCTTGAAATGTTTTCGTGCTGAGCGGGCTCGTCAATCGAAAGGATGAAATTTTTATCCACATTAATTATGTCGCTCATTTTTCCCCGTTTGCCTATGTCCGTTTGTAAAGTGCCGCGGCTAAGCCCGCGAATTCCGGACAGGCATAAATATAATAAAAATTCGGCTTGTGTATAGATTTTAAAACACCGTTTTTATGTTTTGGCGTGATTTAAGCCATGGATTCAAAATTCAGCTTAAATTATAACAAAGCATAAATCATATCATAATAAATATATTACAAAAACAGACTTTTGTCAACAGGCTTTTACGTTAATTCTTTCACAAATCGTGAAAACGTCGGCGTTCATTCAGTCTGAAATCGGAAACCTTTTTGGTATTGACACAACAAAAGAGAAGTTATAGAATAAATATAAAGAATTACGGCAAAGTGCGGTGTTTAACTATATACGCGGATTTATGAAGTTGTATGATTAAGCCTGCGCATGAAAACTTTATGCATCACGGAGAATCTGATGAACGGGAAAATGAGAGTATTACCTGCATATCCGCTTTTTGTGAAGGATCCCTATTTTTCAATATGGTCCGACGTCGACGAACTAAACTCCGGAAACACTTGTTTCTGGCAGGGGGATGTAAAGCCTCTTTACGGAGTCATCGTCGCCGACGGGAAAAAGTATTGTTTTATGGGACTGCGCGACGATTGCGTTGCGCTTGAGCAGACTTCGCTTAGCGTCGGAGTTTTTTCCACATCTTACGCATTTTCTTGCGCGGACTTTGATTTTAGTGCGGAATTCATTTCTCCGTTGCCGCTTGACGACATAGAACTGCTTTCCTGCCCGGTATGTTTTCTTAAATACAATCTTGTTCCCAAAAAGAAAATAAGTAATCTTAAAATCTTATTTTCCGTGTCGGAAAAAATCTGTTACAATTCTTCCTCTGTAAATGTTATAGACACCAGGATAAGGGGTGACGTAATGAACCACGGCGCGTTTGAAAGCGCATGGTTCGGTCTTGACAGACAAAACATACTGTCGCTGAGTGCGGACAACGTATCCGCCGATTGGGGGTATTTCTACGTAGCGGGGCAAAAATGTTTTTATCACAGCGTAAACGAGTTTGACAGCGTTATTTCAGGTGCAGAGTTTTCACCCGTTATGCCGGAAGGGGCGCGCTTTATCACCGCTTGCGACGGGTATAACGACGTTTCTTCTGCCGTCAGCGGGAAATTCCTGATAGCGTACGACGACATTTGTTCCATTTATTACTACGGCGAACTTTTAAGAGGATGCTGGTTCAAAGACGGCAAAACCATAACGGACGCTTTGAAAGAATCATATTCGGGTTTTGACGGAATAATGCAAAAGTGCATGAATTTCGAAAAGGAATTCACGCGCAGAATGGGTAAGTACGGCAATGAATATCTTGAATTGGGATTTGCCTCTTTCCGTCAGTCCGTCGCCGCGCACAAAGCGGTACAGGATAAAAAAGGCAGACTCCTGTTTCTTTCAAAGGAATGTTCTTCGGGCGGTTGTATCGCCACCGTGGACGTAACTTACGCATCGATGCCGCTGTATCTTCTTTATAACCCCGCGCTTGTGGAAGGTATGCTTTATCCCATATTCGATTTTGCGCGCATGCCGGTGTGGAATGAAAATTTCGCGCCGCACGATGCCGGCGTATATCCTTACTGCCAGGGACAGTTTTACGCGGCTACGGAAAATCCGAAGGGTAAAATGTGCCGTCAGGCCAGATACATTGCCGGTCTTGATACGGGCGTGCTTCCCATGTATTATTTGTACCCCGAAAACAGCGATATATACGATTACGACAAACAGATGCCCGTGGAAGAATCTTCGAATATGCTGATAGTTACTGCTCTTGTATACAAGCAGACGGGCAACGTCAAACTAATTGAAGAAAATTTCGATTTACTGGAAAAATGGGCGCATTATCTTGTGGATAAGGGATTTATCCCCGAAAAACAGCTTTGCACCGACGACTTTGCGGGACACATGGATAAAAACGTTAATCTTTCGGTCAAGGCGACCATAGCCCTTTATGCGTTTGCGGTTATTGCAAAAGCCAAGGGAAAAACCGAAGCAGTTACTTATTTTGATTCTCTTGCGCACGACAGGGCGGCTGAACTTGAAAAAAGATTCCCCAATCATTTGCCGCTTTCTTTCGACAGCGGGGAAGATACTTACAGTTTAAAGTATAATCTTGCCGCGGACAAGATGTTGGGGTCAAATCTCTTTGACCAGAAGCTGCTTGAAAGGGAAGTGGACTTATACATATCCAAATTAAACAAGTTCGGGTGTCCGCTCGACAGCAGAAAAGCTTTTACCAAGTCCGACTGGCTTATGTGGGTGGCGGCGCTTACGGAAAACGACGAAAAACGCAAAAAAATGATAACGCCGCTTACTAAATTTCTCACCGACAGCCCTAAGCGCGTGCCGTATTCGGATTGGTATGATACCGTAACGGGCGAGGTGCCCATGTTCAGAAACCGTACAGTACAGGGCGGGCTTTACGTTCTGCCCCTTCTGGATAAAAAAACAGGAAATTAAATTCGGAGGATAAATGATGAAAAAGTTTGCCAAATTATTTTTACTTGTAGTTCTCGCTTTGGTGATGAGTATGTCGGTTGCCTGCCGCGGCGGCGTAACCAACGACCCAAACAATCCCAATAATCCCGGCGGAGGAGGCACCGGTATTACCGAAGAAGTCGACTACAGCCGTACCCAGCTTTATGTAAGCAACTTCAACGGCGGTTACGGTGACGAATGGTTGTATAAGCTTAAAACCCGTTTTGAAGAGTTTTATAAAGAAACCATATTCGAAGAGGGAAAGAAAGGCGTACAGGTGCTTATTGACAACGCAAAGAACAACGGTGCTGCGATAGCAACTCAGATTGCCGGCAGCCGTAACGAGGTATTCTTCAGCGAAAGCGTTTACTACTACGATATAGTAAACCCCGGTCTTGTCGCGGATATTACGGATATAGTTACTTCTTCGCTTGAAGATTACGGCGAAGAAGGCACCATCGAGGCCAAGCTTAACGATCAGCAAAAGGATTATTACGGCGTTAAGCGTAACGGCGATACCAAGCCCAAATATTACGGCTTGCCTCATTATTCTGCGTTCAACGGCATTATGTACGACGTGGATTTCTTTGACGAAAAAGGTTTTTATTTCGTAGCCGACCCCAATCTCGACGCCAATGAAAACAAATACAACACCTGGCTCGATAACGGCAACAACGGTATTATGGTGGGCAGAAACGACCCGACTCCCAAGAGTAACGGTCCCGACGGCAAGCCCGATACCGATGACGACGGACTTCCCGCAACTTATGACGAGTTTTTCGTGCTTTGCCAGTATATGGCGGACGGCGGCGTAACTCCCGTTGTCTGGACGGGTCAGCACCAAAAGACCTACAACGACAAAACTTTGCAGGCTTTGGCCGTTGACTACGAAGGCCCCGTGCAGATGATGCTCAACTTTAATTTTAACGGTACCGCAAAAAATCTCGTTCAGTCCATTAACAGCGACGGAACGGTGGTTAAAAAGGCACCTACTCCCATCACTGCCGCCAAAGGATACGAATTGTATTCTTCTGCGGGCAGATACTACGCTCTTTCGTTCTTCGAAAGACTTGTTTCCAACCGCGAATTTTATCACAGCAACTGCTACAATACTACGGCGTCGCATTTGCAGGCGCAAAAGGACTTTTTGTGGTCGCGCCCCATGGCGGCCGTTAACCAGCAGGAACCCGTTGCCATGCTTATGGAGGGTATCTGGTGGGAAAACGAGGCAAAAGACGCATTTGCCACTGCCGAAACCTACGGCGAGCAGTACGGAAGATATAAGAGAAAAATAGGCTTTATGCCCTTGCCTAAAGCAACGAAAGGGGAGGTGGGCGACGGCTTTACCGTCATGGATACTCACTATTCGTTAGGGTTTATAAACGCAAATTGCGAGCCGCTTAAACTTGATATTGCCAAAAAGTTCCTTAAATTCGCTTACACCGACCAGTCGCTTGTGGAATTCACCGTGACCACCAATACCCCCAAAGCGCTTAACTATGAAGTGCCTAATGAGGAAAAAACAAAGATGAGTTACTTCGGTCGCAGCGTACTTGGCATTAAGGAAAAAGCAAACATTGTTTATCCTTACAGCAACAATCCTACTTATCTTAACCATCAAAGCGAACTTAATTTTTCGGAAAACTTTATCGCGAAAGTAGGAACCGAGGAATACAACAATGCAGGTTCCATTTTAAGAAGTACGGTATCTAACCATCTTACGGCCGAACAGTTCTTTAACGGTATGATAAACAGAATGCCCCAAAGCAAATGGGTAAGCGATTTCGGTCCGTTCTGATCTGACAAAACGGTAAACTGACAGATAAAGAGTTTTTATAAGTAAAATGGAAAACCTTTGAAAATGCTATAAGCGTCGGGATTATGTTATGAGAGAAAAGTTAAAAACAAAATTTAAAGACTTTTTTTCGGCGATAGGCAGGCTGGGAAAAAAGTTTAAAAACTTGGTTTACGAACTCAAAGTCAAGCTGCACAACGTTTTGCATAAGAAACAAAAAGTGCGTAAAATCGGGCAAAGAAAGCGCAACGACATGATTTTTTACTGTCTGATGCTTGTGCTTCCCGTTACGCAGTTCTGCATTTTTTACATAGGCGTCAATTTCAACTCGATTTTAATGTCTTTCCGAGCATACGATTATGCCAGCAACACATGGTCTTTTGTGGCGTGGGATAATTTCAGCAAAGTCATAAAAGATATCGGAACCCAGTATGTGCTGATTCAAAGCGCCAAAAACTCGCTGATAGTTTATTTTGTGGGACTTATAGTGGGAATTCCGCTTTCTCTGTTCTTTTCCTACTATATTTATAAAAAAATGCCCGTCAGCGGACTGTTTAAAATCATGCTGTTTTTGCCTTCGGTTATCTCCAGCATCGCAATGGTGGTAATGTACAGCTACTTTGTGGAAAACGCTATTCCCGAAGTTGCGAATAAAATGTTGGGGATAAAAATGGAGGGACTTATCGCAAACCCCCAAACCGCTTTCGGCACGATTTTATTCTATTCCATCTGGGCCGGATTCGGAGGCAACATACTTATGTATTCGGGTGCGATGAACTCCATTTCCGACTCTGTGGTGGAAGCGGCTAAACTGGAGGGAATAACGCCCATTAAGGAATTTTTTAAGATTACGCTTCCGCTGATTTATCCCACGCTTGTGACGTTTCTGGTAGTGGGAGTCGCCGGCATTTTCACAAACCAAATGAATCTGTTCAGCTTCTTCGGCGGAAACGCGGAATACAGATTGTATACTTTCGGCTATTACCTGTACAGAAACACTCAAGGCGCAACAATGTCGGATTATCCGTATCTTGCTGCCATGGGTTTACTGATGACGCTTGTGGCAGTACCCCTTACGCTTCTTTTCAGATACGTGCTGGAAAAAGTCGGACCTAAGGTAGATTAAAGGAGGAAGTAATATGAACGATAAATCCGATGCAACGGCAAAAAGGACTTTATTGGCAAAAGCCTCCTATAAGTCAGGTAAAATAAGGACGCGGTTTACGCCGACCACAATTATACTTATGAGCGTGCTTATTCTTTACTCGGTCAGTCTGCTTTTGCCCATTTTGTGGGGACTTTCCACTTCGCTTAAAACCGATCTCGATTTTTATCTCAACCCGTTCTGGCTGCCCGATGGCTGGTTCTGGAACTGGCAATGGAGCAATTATTCTTATGCGTTCATGAACTTCGTGGTAAAAGTGGAGGCGGGCGCGGGATTCAGAATAATTTACATGGAGGAAATGTTCCTTTATACCATTCTTTATGCGCTGGGCTGCGCGTTCTTCCAGTCGTTCGTGTGCTGCGTCGTTGCGTACATGGTGGTAAAATTCGATTATTTCTTTTCCAAAGTAATTTATACGGTCGTTATCGTTGCCATGATTCTGCCTATAGTAGGTTCGCTGCCGTCGGAAATCCAGATGTCTAGGGCGCTTGGCTTTTTCGATACCATTTGGGGCATGTGGATAATGAAATCGCATTTCTTGGGTATGTATTTTCTTGTTTTCCATGCCATGTTCCGCGGAATACCCAAAGAGTTTGCCGACGCGGCTCGCGTGGACGGCGCGGGAAACTTCCAGGTATTGTTCAGCATTATGATGCCGCTTGTCAGAAATACGCTGTTTACTGTCATTCTTCTGAACTTCATCGGATACTGGAACGATTATCAGGTGCCGCTTATCTATCTCCCCAGTTATCCCACCATTGCATACGGATTGTATCTGTTTAACTTCTCGACAATCAATTCGCTTTCCACCATTCCCATGAAGATTACCGGCTGTATGATTATGATGCTGCCTATACTTATTGTGTTTCTTATTTTCCGCAACAGGCTTATCGGCAACATTTCCATAGGCGGATTAAAAGAATAATGTTTAATCTGTCTCTTATACACATCTGACGCTGCCGACGAACTCTAGGGTGTAGA